>JAJUJV010000010.1 GCA_029265155.1 Altererythrobacter sp.
CCCCCGGAGCGCGCCAAGCGGCGGTGTGGCCATGCTGCTGCATTGCGCGGGAACACGCAAGCAGGCGGGCCATCCTCTTGCGCGAGGTCAATGTTCGCGTGCCAAGGCCGGTCCAATCCGCCCGGGCGGAGCCTGAAGACGGCTGCAGGGGCAGCCGCCGCGCCGCCTGGAGTATCGCTCAATGCGCAAGTTTCTCTCGATTGCCGCGTTCGTCCTTCCGGCCCTGGTGGCCGCGCCTGCGGTGGCGCAGGACGCGCCGGGGCGCTGGCAGGTCAAGGTGCTTGGCACTGCCGTGCTGCCGGACGGCGAGATCGACTCGGTCGAGCTCGACACCGTAGGCCTTCCGGCGACCACGCAGACCGAGGCAAACGACAATGTCGTGCCGACGCTGGCGATCGAATACTTCTTTTCGCCGAATCTCTCACTCGAGACGATTTGCTGCGTCACCCAGCACGACGTCGACGCCACCGCAGGTCTGGCAGGGGTCGAGCTGGTGTCCGACGCCAAGCTGGTGCCGGCAACCTTGACCGTGAAGTACCATTTCAATCCCGGCGGCGTGTCACCCTACCTGGGCGCGGGTCCGACCTATTTCCTGTTCTTCGACGAGGAGCCCGGCGCGGCGACGGGGGCGCTCGGCATCACCGATCAGGACCTATCGAACGAACTGGGCTTCGCGCTCCAGGCCGGCATCGACATTCCGGTCAGCCGCAACTTCGCGGTAAGCTTCGATGCCAAGCGCTACTTCGTCGGCACCACCGCGACGTTCTATGCCGGCAACACCGCGATCATCGAGACCGAGCACAAGCTCGACCCGTGGGTGCTGAGCGCCGGCGTAGGGGTGCGCTTCTGACGCGCAACCCGGGCCGCCCACTCGGGCGGCCCGGGAGCTTGCTCAGTCGAGGCCGAGAGCCGCCTTGATGGCAGCCCAGGACACGAGCTTGAAGTTCTGCGCGTGCGGCTTGTTCTTGCCGTCTTGCGCCACGAACAGGCCTTGCGGGAACAGTGGGCCGAAGTCGCCGGCGACGAGCTCGATGCCGTCGGTTTCCTCGACCGAGCCGAACTCGCCTTGCGCCACCCGGAAGCGGCCGACCGGTGTCAGGTCGGGCAGGCGGAACACCGCGAAGGCGTTGTCGCCCTGGCTCGAGCCGACCAGCCAGCCGCCGTCTTCACCTTCCGGCACCAGAGCGAGGCCTTCGAGATCGGCGACGAGGTAACGGTTGTCGATCGGGAAGACGAGCTCACCTTGCGTGTCCTCGGCGCCGAAGCGCCACAGGCCGCCTTCCTCTTCGCCGATGTAGAGCGTGCCGTCGCGGGGATCGGCGACGCAGCCTTCGATCTGGGTCGGGATCACCCGCGTCCGCAGATGCTCGGACAGGACCCCGCCGCGCGGGAAGGTGAGGCGGTATTCCTCTATCGTCCCTTCCTTGAGCGCGGAGAAGGCATGGACCGCCTCGCCATCGCGGCGCAGGCAGAAGCCGTAGCCTTCGCCCTTCCCGCCCGGGACCGCGCCGAGCAGGATCAGCGCTCCGGTGGCCTTGTCCATCTCCCACGCCCGCAGCATGGCGTTGCCGGGATCGTTGCGGTCGCTGGCGACGACGATGAGGCGGCCATCGGGCAGCTCGGTCAGATCGACGTTGTTGATCAGGCCGGACGTCTCGCTGAACAACGTGCGGCCGGTCAGGTCGTAAACGTGGAGACCCGCCTTCTTGTCGGTGCCGACGATCAGGCTGGCGGCGGGGTTCGCCGCGTCGCGCCAGATCGCCGGGTCGTCCGCGGCATCGGCATTGGCCGTGCCGACCGGGGTCGTCTCGGCCGATGCAGTGACCTCGACCGGGACGACACCGACCGGGCTGGTGGTGGCGCAGCCGGCGAGAAGCGCGGCCAGAGCGGCTGTGGGAAGGGCGCGGCGCATCAGAACGTCACCTTCACGCCGCCCTTCATCGTCCAACTGTACTCCTCGTACTGGAGGAGATTCCGCCGGTCGCCGAGGGTGTTATAGGCAAAATACTTGGCGTTGTTCAGGTTGATCCATTCGTAGAAGACCTGAACGTTGCGGTTGAGCCGGTACTTGGCGCTGAGATCGAGCTGGAAGTGGTTATCGACATAGCGGTCCAGCTCCGCCTCGCTGCCCAGTTCATCGAGGTACTTGTCGCGATAGGTACCTGCGAGACGGATGCTGAACGGACCGTTCTCGTAGCCGATCACGCCGTTCACCGTGTGCCGCGCAGTTGCCGGCAGCGTGATCCGACGCGGATCGGTGGGGTCGCCGTCATTGGGGACATCGCCGGTCGCATGGGTGTAGGTATAGTTCGCCTGCAGCAGCAGCCCGTCGAACGGTTCCGGCAGCATCGACATCTGCTGCGCAAAGCTGAGTTCGAGGCCGTAGATTTCGGCGCCGTCACCATTGATCGGAACCGTCGCGCGATCGAAATCGATGCCGAGCCAGGTGCCGTCCTCACGGACGGTATCGACGATGAAGTTGTCGACCCACTTGTAGAACACGCCCGCGGTGAGCGCGCCGTTGCTGCTCAGGTAATGCTCCACCGAAGCATCGAAGTTCCAGGCGACGTAAGGCTTCAGGTCGGGATTGCCGAATACGCCCTCGACTTCGTCCTCATCGTTCTGTTCGATCTCGAAGCGGGGGGCGAGCTTCGAGAGCTTCGGACGCACCAGACTGCGATAGGCCGCGCCGCGCACGACGAGGTCCGGCCGAGCTTCGACTCGCACATTGAGGCTTGGTAGCCAGTGCCCGTAGTCGCGCTCGAAGGCGACCGGCGTGACGATGACGGTGTCCTCGCCCGCCCGGGTCCCGTCGGGCAACGTGCCGTCTTCCTCGACCAGCAGGACCGAGTTGCCGCGAATGTCGTTCGAGGTGCGCTCGTAGCGGACGCCGCCGATGATGCGCACCGTGTCGCTGTCGAAACGCCCGAGGAAGTAGCCGGCCACGATGTCCTCGTCGACGCCATAATCGGACACCGCGCTGTCGAAGAGGCTGTCGGTCTCCTGGAGCTCAAACTGGTCGAAATTGTCTTCGAAGAACCGCCGCGGCGTGTGGAAGTCTGCCACGGAGCCCATATCGATCAGGCGATAGGTCTGCTGGCCCAGCACGTCCGCCAGGGTGAACGCGTCGTGTTCGTAGAACTCGATCTGGGCATCGTAGCTCTTCTCGCGCCAGCGGCCCTTGGCGCCGGCCTGGACGGTGAACTCCCCGTTATCGAGCACGATGGTACGTCCGAGATCGAGCTTCGCGGAATATTCCTCGTCACGCGAATCCGACAGGGCCGTCAGTTCGACATCATTGAGCGCATATGTGGCGGGGTCGAGAAAATCGCCCGGATCGTTCAGGATCGAGAACATGGGAACCCGAGGATCGGCGTGGTCGATGCCGAGCACCAGCCCGTCCCCGTCGAAGTCGCGCTCGAACGCCACCGGATCGAGGCTGCCGTTCTCGCGCTCGGACGACTTCGCCCAGGCTACGTTGTATTCGGCAAACCAGTCGCCGACGCGGGTCTCGCCGCCGGCGGATATCGAACGAATCTTCTGCGTCTCGAAGCGGTCCTTATGGTCACGCTCGACGGTGAATTCCTGGTCCTCGTCGCTGAACGACAGCAAAGTGCCGTCAACCGCGCTCGGGCCGTCGTCCTCGAAGTCGCCGAGGTCGAAGGTCGTGCGGCGGCGATACTCCTGGTCCTCGAACTGGCTATAGAGGCCGCGAACGTAGAGCTCGGTGGTTTCGCCGAGGCGGAAGTCGAAGTTCAGCGAGCCGCTGATCCGCTCCCGCTCGACGTCGTAGTCGCGGTACTCGAGAGTCGCGGCGAAGGGGCCCGATCCGGCGTCGGTCCAGTCGTCCGCCTCGATGTTGTCGGTTTCGAACTTGCGCTTGTAGTACGACGCACCGCCAGAGACGCCAACGTTGTCGGACAAGCGGAATGCGAAATCGAGGCTGCCCTTGGGCGTCAGTTCGCCGGAATAGTCGTTGTAGCTGCCTTCGAGTTCTACGCCGAGATGGTCGCGGCGGCGATTGAAGGCGCTGGTGGTGTTGATCTCTACCGAGGCGCCGATCGTGTCGGCATCCATGTCGGGGGTCAGCGACTTCTTCACTTCGATCGATTCGATGATGTCGCTGGAGATCACGTCGAGCGCGACCGAGCGCACGTCGGCTTCCGGCGCCGGCAGGCGTACGCCGTTGACCGAACTCGACACGAGCTCGGGATCGAGGCCGCGCACCGAAACGAAGCGGCCTTCGCCTTGGTCATTGAGAATGTTGACGCCCGGTAGGCGGCGCAGCGATTCCGCGACGTTCTGGTCAGGGAACTGGCCGATTGCATCGCGGGTCAGCACGTCGCTCACCACATCGGATTCGCGCTTGCGCGAGAGCGCGCTGGCCTGGTTGGCGCCGAGGCCGCTGATGAGGATCTGGGTAGACTTGTCGCCACCGAGCGCGAAGTCACCACGCGCCGCGCCGGTCCGGGGCACGCTCAGGGTGAGCAACTCGGGCTCGACACCGACGTAGCGAGCCTCAAGCGTATATGTGCCGGCCGGAACGTCGCCGAAGCGATAGCTACCGTCGGCACCGGTCACGGCCTGGCGGTTCAGCTCGACCAGGCGGACACTGGCAGCCTGCAAGGCAACCGTGTCGCTTTCGTCGACGACGGTGCCCACGACCTCGCCGGCCAAGGCCGGCGAGGTAGCTGCCAACGATAACGCCAGGCTGCTGGTCGACACGAACAAACGCTTGAGGGTCATATTCTAGGCTGCCTCCAATCCAAGTTGGAGGCGCCCTAGGAACGGCGCGTGACGCTTCGATGTCGGTCTTGTTGCAAGATGATGACGCGCCCGAGTGTCGCCCGATTGTCACACTTGGAGGCGGCGATCGCAGCCTGGAAGCGTCTCAGACCTTAACCAGCGCCTCGCGCAGTCCTTCGGCTCCGAAGACTTCCCGATACGCGGTGACTTCGTCGGCCGGCCCCAGAGCCTTGGCGTAGTTGTCGCTCAGCTTCACGGCGCCGTGGCCGTTCACCGTCTCGATCTTGCAGACGAGCGAGGGGGCGCGCAGGGCATCGGGATCTGCGGGATGGCAGCCGAGGAAATCATTGGTCAGGTTGGTGCCCCAGCCGAACCCGAGCTGCACCCGGCCCGCGAACGCCGCGTGCAGCGCGGCGATATCGCCCCCGTTGGGCTCGAAGCCGGCAATCTCCACGTCGAGCGCGTCGGAGAAGATGATGAGCTTGTTGGCCGCGATCGCTTCGGGCGAAAGGCCCATCCTGCGCCAGAAGCCGATCAGTTCCTCACCGGCTTCGAACGGATCCTTGGAGTCGGGCCGCGCCCCCGTCCAGTAGCTGACCCACTGCGGCGCGCCGTCGAGGAACTGGCTCGTGCCGAAAGTGTCAGGCAGGAAGACCAGCAGGTTGCCCTGGTATTCGTTCTGCCACTTGCGCAGCACTTCGTACTGCGATTGCCGCAGTGCATCGGCGTCGCCGGGTTCACGTTGCCGCGCCAAGGCGGCCAGCACCATCGGCAGCTCGTGGGCGTTGGTGCCCTTGGCTTCCATCCCGTGCTTCATCGCCAGGAACACGTTCGACGTGCCGGTAAACTCCGCGCCCAGCACTTCGGCGGCCGTCAGCACGCAGTGTTCCTGCCACAGGAAGCCGTGCCGCCGCCGGGTGCCGAAATCGGTGAGGTTGAGGCCCGCGAGGCCGCGAAGCCGCTCGAGCTTGGCGTAGAGCTTCACTTTGGCGCGGGCGTAGAGGATATCGAGTGCCGAGCGGCTCATCTGCGCGAGCACCGCACGGGCGCGCAGCTCGTTGACGATGGCGAGAGCCGGGATCTCCCACATCGTGGTTTCCCACCAGCTTCCGGCGAACCTCAGCACGATCTGCCCGTCCTCAGTGCCGAGCTCGTAGTCGGGGAGCTGGAAGCTTTGCAGCGTGTTGACGTAGCCTTCCTTGAAAATCCCGCTCTGGCCGTAGAACGTCTGGCCGCGCAGGTAGATGATTTCCGACGGGGTAAAGCGCAGCGACCGGGCATGATCGAGCTGCTCGCGCAGCGCACCGAGATCGACCTCCTCGGCCAGGCGAATGGTTTTCGTGCGGTTGGTCAGCTTCCAGCTGACCTGGACGTTCGGATATTCTTCCCAGATCAGCTGCTGCATCAGCAGCTTGTAGAAGTCGGTATCGAGCAGCGAGCGGACGATCGGATCGAACGGAAAGCTGTGGTTCCAGGCGCGAGTGGCGAAATCCATCTTTGTCCTTTCCGCGCACCTGCCGGGCGCGGCTAAAGTTCCGGCAGGTCCTGCTCGGCGTAGCCCCAGCCCGCCAAGCTCTTGCTGGCGGCGCGGTCGATCAGACGCTTGGCGTCGCCGATCGAGAACGGATGGGCGTTCTTGAAGGTCTTGAGCTCGCCCCAGGCGATCGGAACCGCCACAGGGGCGCCGGGGCGGGCGCGGGCGGCATAGGGCAGGATGGCCGTGCTGCCGCGCTGGTTGCGCAAGTAGTCGAGGAAGATGCGACCCTTGCGCTTGGCCTTGCTCATGTTGGCGGTGAAGCGATCGGGCTCGGCCATCGCCAGTGCTTCCGAGAAGCGCTTGGAGAAGTCCTTGTGCGTGTCCCAATCGTGCCCGGGGTTGAGCGGCACCACGACGTGGACGCCCTTGCCGCCGGAGAGCATCGCAAAGCTGGTCAGGCCGATGTCGGCGAGGCGATCGTGGATGTCCTTGGCCGCGCGTTTGACGTCCTCGAAATCGAGCCCTTCGTCCGGGTCGAGGTCGAAGACCATCCGCTCGGGCTTCTCGACGTCGGGCGCGCGGCTGCCCCAGCCGTGCAGCTCGATCGTACCCATCTGCACCAGCGCCAGGATTCCGGCCGCCTCCTCGATGTAGAGGTAGTCTTCCGCCTGCCCGTTCTTTTCGACGATCGGCACGTGGTGGACGTGCGGCCCGAAGCTGCCGGAATCATGCTTCTGGTAGAAGCACTTCTTGCCGCGGCCCTGCGGGCAGCGAACCAGGGTCAACGGCCGGCGCGCGGCCCACGGCAGCATCAGCGGCGCGACGGCCTGGTAGTAATCGGCAAGCTGGCCTTTGGTCTGGCCGCTTTCCGGAAAGATCACGCGATCGGGGTTGGTGATCTTGACCGCTGGCTCTTCCTCGGGCGCCTCTTGCGCGACTTCCGGCGTCACATCCTTGGCGCCTTTGTCCGAGCGCAGCGCGATGAAGCTGCCGTGGCGCACGCTGCCGTCGTGCGTGAACTCGCTGAAGGCGACTTCCGCGACCAACTCCGGCGTCAGCCAGGTGACGCCGCGGCTCTCCGGGCGCCCGACTTCGGCCGGTTTCTTGTCCGTCTCGAGCGGTTTCATTGCCGCTGCCACTTCGCGCAAGCTCTCGGCATTGAAGCCGGTTCCAACGTTGCCCTTGTACACCAGCTTGCCGCCTTCATTCTGCGCCAGCAGAAGCGAGGAGAACGGCCGCCCCTTGGCGCTCGACTTCTTCCAGCCGATGACCACGAACTCCTGGCGCAGCGTGCATTTGACCTTCAGCCAGTTCTTGCTGCGGGTGGAGCTGTATTTCGCGTCGATCTTCTTCGAGATGATGCCTTCCTGCCCGGCCTCACACATCGCCCGGTAGAGCTTCTCGCCTGCGCCAATCACATGATCGGCGACATGGATCGGCGGCTCCGCGGTGGCGAGCAGCGCTTCGAGCCGTTCCTTGCGCTCGATATTGGTGAGCCCGGCGAGGTCTTCGCCGTCGAATTCAAGCAGGTCGAAAGCGTGATAGGAGAGCTTGTCGCTTTCCTTCTGGCTGCCGTGGCCGCGTTTCAGCACGGTCTGCAGTGCCGAAAAGCTCGGGTTGCCGTCCGATCCGTAAGCAACCACTTCCCCGTCGATCAGGCAGGGCGGCAGGTCGAGCGCCTTGAACCGCTCCACGAGCGGCTGGAACTTGTCGCTCCAGTCGAGGCCCTTGCGCGTATAGACGTGGACCTTGTCCCCGGCGGCGGAGACCATCGCGCGATAGCCGTCGAACTTGATCTCGTGCATCCAGCCGTTTCCGGCCGGAACTGCATCGACCAGCGTGGCCAGCTGCGGGGCTCGGAACTTGGGCGGCTTCCCAGCACCCTTGCGCTTAGCTGGCGCCTTGCCCTTGGCCACCGCCTTGTTCCGCTTGGCCGCCTGAGTCATCACTTCGGTAAACTTGTCGCCGCGCACGCCCTTCAGCGAGTATTCGCCCTTGGTGTCGGCCGCGATCTCCGCCATCGAGCGCCCGGTCAGCACGCTGGTCAGACAGCGATCGACGAGCGCGTCGCCTTCCTCGGCGTGCTCGTCGGAGATCTTGCGCAGCAGCCAGTTCTCGCGCTTTTCACCGGGACGCGGCTTGAGCCGGATCAGCAGCCACTCGCCCTTCATCCTCTCGCCGTCGAGGGTGAAGTGGAGATGCCCCTTGTCGATGTCCTTCCAGCTCTTGCCGGGCACCGGCTCCCACGTGCCGCGATCCCATAGCATCACCGTGCCGCCGCCGTACTCGCCCTTGGGGATGATCCCTTCGAAGTCGGCATAAGCCATCGGGTGGTCTTCGGTGCGAACCGCCAATCGCTTGATTTCGGGATCAGGAGAAGGGCCCTTGGTCACCGCCCAGCTCTTCAGCACGCCATCGGCCTCGAGCCGGAAATCCCAGTGCAGCCGGGTCGCATCGTGCTTCTGGACGATAAAGCGATTGCCGCCCTGGCTCGACGCGCGCTTGCCCGCCGGCTCGGCGGTCTTCTTGAAGTCGCGCTTCTTGTTGTATTCGGCCAGCGGATCGGCGGCCTTGGCGTTGCTGCGCGCGCTCATTCGACCCTGTCCTCCTCCGGCTCGGTGGGGAACCAGTGCCGTTCCGCCAGCCCGAGCAGCGTCAGCATGATCAGCGAGATGACCACGCCGATCACCACCAGCGGCCACTGACCGGCCCCACAAGCGATACCGATCATCGCTGTGAGCCATAGGTGCGCGGCGGTGGTGAGATTCTTCACCTTGCCCTTGCTGAACACCACCAACCCTGCACCGATGATGCCGATGAACGAGCCGGTGGCCTCGTAGATACGCAGGGCATCCAAACCGTTCACGCCGTCGGCGCTCGGTCCGATCTGGTGGTAGAGCGAGATCATCGACACCGCGAGCGCGGCGGCCGAGAAGCACACCAGCCCGTGCGTCCTCAGCCCTGCGGCGCGGCCGCGGAACTCGCGGTCGAGGCCGAGCAGCAGCCCGAGGAGTGCCGCCCCACCGAGCCGCGTGATCAGATCGTAATCGATCCAGTGGACCAGTACCGGGGGATTGAGCTCCATCGCGTCAGGCGCGCTTCCGTGCAGGTGCGGCCTTTTTCGCTGGGGCCTTCTTGGCGGGCGCCTTCTTGGCTGCGGGCTTTTTCGAGGAGGGCTTAGCTCCGCCTCCGCCGTCCTTGGTGCCGACCGACTTCTTGAGCGCGGCCATCAGGTCGATGACGTTGCTGCCACGAGCCGTTTCAGGCTCCTCGACATCCTCGAGAACCTTCTTGCCTTTGGCCTTCTGCTTCTTCTCGATCAGCTTCTTCAGCGCCTCGACGTAGCGGTCGTGGAATTCACCCGGGTCGAACTTGGCGGCGCGCTGCTCGATCAGCGTTGTCGCGAGGTCGAGCAGTTCCTTGGCCGGCTTGGTGTCGGGAATGTCCTTGAAGTAGCTCTGCGCCTTGCGGACTTCGTCTTCGTAGCGCAGCGTCTCCAGCACGATGCCCTTGCCGCAAGGCTTGAGCGAGACCAGCGTTTCGCGCCCGCGCACCGAGATCTGCCCGATCCCGACCTTGCCGCTCTGCCGCAGTGCCTCGCGCAGCACGATGAACGCCTCTTCGGCGAGGTCGTCCGCCGGCACCACGTAATACGGCTTTTCGAAGTAGAACACGTCGATCTCGCCGGAGTCGACGAACTGGACGAGGTCGAGCGTCTTGCGGCTCTCGACTTTGGCCGCCTCGATCTCGTCGTTGTCGAGCAGGACGTAGTTGCCTTTCGACACCTCGTAGCCTTTGACGATCTCGTCGCGGTCCACGGGGCCGATGCCCTGGACGACCTTCTCGTAGTTGATCCGCTTGCCGCTCGGCTCATGGATCTGGTGGAAACTGATCGACGCCCCGCTCTTGGTGGCCGAATAGACCTCGACAGGGATCGATACGAGCGCGAGGCGGATCTGCCCCTGCCAATAGGCACGTGCGGCCATCTGTGCGGTTCCTCCTCTGTGCGCAGGAGTCAGCGCGCGAGGGGGCGGGCGGTTCCGGAGGAGCGACGAACCGGCGCCTGGTTCGTCAGCCGCTGCGCCCCAACCGCACCAGCGTTTCATCCAACGCCTGCAGAAAGCGCGAACGGTCGGTCTTGGTGAACGGCTTCGGCCCGCCCATCAGCCCGTCGGCGCCAGCGCGGAGGTCCGCCATGATGGCGCGTGTGGCAATGGCGCCGCCGATCGAGCCCGTGGTGAACGGCCTTCCGTTCGGCGCGAGCACGGTCGCTCCTGCCTTCAGGCAGCGATCGGCGAGGAGGATGTCGGCGGTTACCACCACGGTGCGCTCATTTCGGGCTTGTCGCAGAGCGGCTTGCTCGGCGATCCAGTCGTCGGCGGCGTCGAACCCGCCGGAGACCACCACCCGCTCCACCCGCGGTCCGACGGGTACGCGGAACGGGCTGTTGCTGACCACGCTGACGGCGGCCTGGTGGCGCTCGGCGACGCGGTAGATTTCTTCCTTCACCGGACAAGCGTCGGCGTCGACGAGGATGCGCAGGGTCATTGGCTGGTTGCCACCACCGTGCAGCTACCGCTTCCGCACGAATTCCGCGCGAAGGACGAGGCCCTTGATGCCGTCATACTTGCAGTCGATTTCTTGGCTGTCGCCGGTCAGCCGGATCGACTTGATCAGCGTGCCCCGCTTCAGCGTCTGGCCCGCGCCTTTCACCTCCAGGTCCTTGATCAGCGTGACCTGGTCCCCATCGGAGAGCAGGTTGCCGACCGCGTCGCGCACTTCCACACGGCCCGCTGCCGCTTGCCGGACCGCCAGTTCGGAAGCGGGCATCCACTCGCCGCTATCCTCGTCGTATACGTAATCGTCGTCGCTCATCATCGCCTGTCTGTTCCTGCTCAAGCCATGGCGATTAGGCGTTCGCATCCCGACATGCTATAGGAGCGGGGCTGACGTCGAATTTTGCGACGGACTTCGGTGCCAAGACCCCGCCGTCGCACTCAGGTGCGATAGCTACGGCCCCTGACGACGACTTCCTTTCGATTGACGACCCGAAGCACGACCCGCTCTGACCGGCAATCCTGCCAAGGAGCGACCGAGGTTCTCGAAAGGAACACATCATGCCGATCGGCACAGTCAAATTCTTCAACGCTGACAAGGGCTATGGCTTCATCGCTCCGGAAGATGGCGGCGACGACAGCTTCGTCCACATCACTGCCGTGCAAGCCGCGGGGATGCAGACCCTGAACAAGGATCAGCGCCTGTCCTACGAGGTCGAGCGCGGCCGGAATGGCAAGGAATCGGCAGTCAACCTCCAGGACGCCTGACGCCATCCAGTTGGGGCGCGTTACTCTTCGAGAGCCGCGCCCCAGCACCGCCACGCCCCCCTTTTCCAGGAGAACGCACGATGAGCCAGACCTTCGAATTCTATGACCGGCAGGCAAAGTCCGCCGAAGCCGAAGCGGCGAAGGCCCAGCTCGAGAACGTGCGCGACCGCGAGCTGCGCTCTGCAGCTGCCTGGCGCAGCATGGCGGACCGGCAGCTGCTGATCGACAGCGAGCGCGCCAAATCCGAGGAAGTGCGCGCGGCCCGCCGCGCTGCCGAGCTCGAAGCAGCCGCCGACAACGCGCATTACGCGGTCAAGGACTGACGCTGCGGCAGCGGCCGCGGGTTCAGTCCTCCAGCCGCGCCTCGAGCGTGATCTCGCAGTTCAGCAGTTTCGAGATAGGGCAGCCGGCTTTCGCTTCGTTAGCGAGGCGCTCGAACTCGGCGCGGTCCAGCCCTGCTACGCGCGCCACCAAGGACAGCGCGGATTTAGTGACGGTGAAACCGCCGTCACTCGGCTGCAGCGTCACCTTGCACTCCGCCTCAAGTGTACCGTCGTTATGGCCTGCCTTGGCTAATGCAAAGCTGGTCGCCATCGTGAAGCAAGCGGCGTGCGCAGCGGCGATCATCTCTTCTGGGTTGGTGCCAGCCTCGTCCTCGAAGCGCGTGCCGAAGCCGTAAGGCGCGTCCAATGCGCCCGATGCGAACTTTACCCGTCCCTTACCTTCCTTGCCGAGGCCTTCGTAGCGGGCGGTAGCGCTATTCACGGTCATGCTCTGCTCCTTCGATCACGCGGGCAAACCTATCGGCCCTCCGCTCCAAGCGTTGCTTCCGAGCTTCAGCGGGCCGAGGCGTGGCGGTGCGTCAGCGCCGCCATCAACGTAAAGCCGCGCCCGCGCTCGCCGTTCCAGGCGCGCTCGTGGAAGAAGAACACAACAGCGTTCACCAACGGCTCGATCAGCGCGATGCCTCCCGCGATCGCAACGGAGCCGGTGAAGACGTAGGCGACGCTGAACCCTACGATCAGGTGAAGCGCCAGGAAGCTAAAGGTTTTGGATAGATCGCGGCTCATGGGTTTCTCCCCTCAAGCGCTGAATATGCGTCTCATTCGCAATAAAGCAAAGTGGCTAAAGCCGATAAGCGTCATCGATTATGACGATGGATCGGGTTAGGACCGCCGCGATTGCCGGGCTCATTTGGGCCCGAGCATGTCCTCAGGCCGCACCAGTCGGTCATAGTCGTCGGCGCTGACGTGACCGTTGTCGACGGCCGCTTCCCGCAAGGTCACGCCGCGTTTGTGCGCGTCCTTGGCGATAGCAGCGGCCTTGTCGTAGCCGATCGCTGGCGCGAGCGCGGTCACCAGCATCAGCGAGCGTTCGACGCCGGCGGCGATGTTCTCGAGCCTCGGCTCGAGCCCTTCGAGCAGGTTGTCGACAAAGCTGTCCGAAGCGTCGCCGAGCAGCCGCACCGATTGCAGCACATTATACGCGACGACCGGGCGATAGACGTTGAGCTCGAAATGCCCCTGGCTCCCGGCAAAGGTCACGGCCGCGTGGTTGCCGAACACCTGGGCACAGACCTGGGTCATCGCCTCGGCCTGGGTCGGATTGACCTTGCCAGGCATGATCGACGAACCCGGCTCGTTTTCGGGCAGCGCCAGCTCGCCAAGTCCTGCGCGCGGGCCGGAACCAAGAAAGCGGATGTCGTTGGCGATCTTGTACAGGCTGGCCGCCAGCGTGTTGAGCGCGCCGTGAGCAAAGACCAGCGCATCCTGCCCGGCAAGCGCTTCGAACTTGTTGGGCGCGGTCACGAACGGCAGCCCGGTGGCGCTGGCGATCTCGGCCGCGATAGCCTCGGCAAACCCGCTCGGCGCGTTCAGGCCGGTACCAACTGCCGTGCCACCCTGCGCCAGTTCATAGAGCCCGGGCAGGCTCGCCTCGATCCGCTCGATCCCCACGCGCACCTGGTGCGCGTAGCCGGAAAACTCCTGCCCCAGCGTCAGCGGAGTCGCATCCTGCGTATGCGTGCGACCGATCTTGACAATCTTGCCCCAGCTTTGCGCCTTGGCTTCCAGATCCTCCCCCAGCCGCCGCAAGGCGGGTAGAAGGTCCCCCGTGATTGCCACGGCCGCCGCGACATGGATCGCCGTCGGGATCGTGTCGTTCGACGACTGGCTCATGTTGACGTGGTCGTTCGGGTGGATCGGGGATTTGCTGCCCAGTTCGCCGCCGAGGGCCTGGTTGGCGCGGTTCGCCAGCACCTCGTTCATGTTCATGTTGCTCTGCGTGCCCGATCCGGTCTGCCACACGACCAGCGGGAAATGATCGTCGAGCCGCCCGGCCAGCACGTCATCCGCCGCGGACACGATCGCCTCGGCCAGCCGCGCGTCGAGCAGGCCGAGCTTGAGGTTGGTCACCGCCGCCGCGCGTTTCACCGTCGCCAGCGCGCGGATCAGCGGTCGCGGCAGTCGCTCGCCGCCGATGCGGAAGTTCTGCAGGCTGCGCTGCGTCTGCGCGCCCCACAGTTTGTCGGCAGGGACTTCGATAGGGCCGAAAGTGTCGGTCTCGGTGCGGGTCTCGGTCATGACAGACCTCCTAATGCACGAACGGCCTTATCGTCCCACGGCAATCTCTGGACGAGGCCCATTTCGGCGGACCAGCCCGCCAGTGCAGCCTGCGTCAGTTGCGCTTGTAGCTGGTCTGATCCCACGAGGGTTGAAGGCGGCTCATCACCTCGCGCGCGGAGTCTTCCACGGTCTTCAGGTGAATACGAATGTCGCGTTCGGTGCTTTCCGGCCCAACACCATCGAAATGATAGCGCGCAGTCTCGGCAAAGCCGAACACGTCCGACAGGTAGCGGTCGTAGACCGTGCGCAGCGAGTTGAGCACGCCTTTTTCGTTGAGCCAGGCCCGGGTCGAACCCGAGGAGGTCAATGACACGAGCCTCTTGCCCTCCAGCAAATTGGTGTCACCGCCGAACCCGCGCTCGCGTCCGGCACCGAACACCCGATCGATATAGCCAACCAGCATCGCCGGCGGCGCGCCGAACCAGATCGGGTAAACCAGCACGAAGACATCGACGTCGCCAAGCAGCGCCCATTCCGCCACAACGTCCTCACCGGGGGCGCCGGAGCGTTCCTCATCGCGCAGGATCGGGTCGAAATCCATTCGGTAGAGATCGCGGACTACGACCTCCTGCCCGCGCGCCGAGACGGTTTCGGCGTAACGCTGCGCGGCCGAGAGCGTGAAGCTCTCCTCGGCCGGATGGCAGACGATGACAGCGTGTTTGATGGTCTTCGACATATGCTGCTCCGAAGCGGCGCATCGGCCGCGGCCCTCAATCTATATTAGCATATGAGCGCCAAGGCCAAGCCGCGGTTCCCTCAGCAGACGAGCGGGATCAGCCCAGCGGCGCCAGAATGGTATCGAGTAGGCGCGGCCCATCCGTGACCGGTTCCAGATGCGGATACCGGTGCCCGCCCGGGCAATCGATCTCCACCTCGCGCGTCCGCTTGCCCGCCTTAACTGCCAGCCGGATCGGATCGCCGTCCGTTGCACGGGCGACCGCTCGCTTCAGTTCATCGACATCGAAGGCACGACCATCGACGGCAAGCAGCGACGACCCGGCCGTAACCCCCGCGCGGAAGGCCGGCCCTTCCCACAGCACTTCCTTGATCTCACCGTCGGAGGCGACTGCCATGCCGATCGAGAACAGCAGGTTGGTGACGCCGAACACCGCCTCCTTGCTGATCTGGTAGTCGCTTGGCCGATCCTTGTAGACCAGTCGGTATCCGCCTCGTTCAACACCGTCGAGCGGCGCGCCCGATGTGGTGCGGTTCAGCTTTTCGTCGAAGAATGCGGCCCAGTCGAACGGCGCGATTTCCGCCAGGGTGCCGACCACGTCTTCGAACGTATAGGTGTGGGTGGTCGTAACTCCATCCTCCATGCCGAAGAAGGCGCGGGCGAAGTCGTCGAGCGAGCGTGTTCCGCCGGTCATTTCGCGAATGCGCGTATCCACGTCGAGCCAGACCAGTGCGCCTTCGGTGTAGTAATCTTCGCTGCGCTGCCAGCTCGGCCACGGCAACGGACTACGCGCAGCGATGATCGGATCGCGCGTGGTATCGCTCAGCGGCCGCCAGCGGCTTCCAGCTCGGATCTCGTGAGTGGCAGCGATTTCAGCCAGCGCCTGCAGCGCCTGCTCCGGCGTCCACAAACCGGAACGGGCGCAAAGAACCCGGTCCCAATACTGCGTCTGCCCTTCGTAGACCCACATCAGGCTATTGCGGATCGGCCGATCGAAGCTCGGCGTCCACGAGTCGGCGCCGCGCCGGTACTTGCCG
This sequence comes from Altererythrobacter sp., assembly GCA_029265155.1. Classification (GTDB taxonomy): domain Bacteria; phylum Pseudomonadota; class Alphaproteobacteria; order Sphingomonadales; family Sphingomonadaceae; genus Croceibacterium_A. The sequence continues at coordinate 15,885 of JAJUJV010000010.1, forward strand.
TTCCAGCTGTGTACGTATTCGTGGGGGATCGTGTCGCGGCGAGCGAAGCTCTTGTCCCATTCGCGGAAGTACCCGGGAATGCTGGCCGCTTCGCACGAGCAATGATGCTCGACCCCGATCGAGCCGATCTCGTCACTGAGCGCCAGCAGGACTTCGAACCGGCCGAAGTGCCTCGCGCCGAACAGCCGATCGGCCTGCCGAACCAGTTCGCGATGGGGCTCTATCTGCGCTTCGGTCGCCTCGAGCAGATCTGCCCGGTCCGCGACGACGTTGAGCCACACCTGCTCGCGCTCGTCGATCCCGATCCGCCTGAAATACCGTCCTGCGAAGACCGGCGAATCCACCAGAATGTCGAGCGCGACCGGTGCGAACCCGACGCCGCCATCCTCGCGCGAGATCGCTTGGAGCGCGCAGGCGAACTCCCAACCATCCGGAATGATCAGCCGCGGCTCGACCACAATTCGGCGCGCGAAAAAGCCCGCTGGATAAAGCAGCACCGTGTTCCACGCGAGGTTGAGAAGTTCGGGACTGACGATCTCGCGCCCTTGCGCACTGTCGGTCGCCGAGAGGAACTGGAATTCGGCCTCGACTTCCGTGCAACCTGCCGGCACCTCGACGTGGAAGGCGTTAACCTCGGTCGAATGGCGGCGCCAGCACAGCTCGTCCCGGCCGCTCCGGAAGGTCAGCCCGGCAAGCAGCTCGATCGGCGCCTGCGGGGCATGATAGCCCGGCAGCCACTTCGGGTAGAGCAGCGTGACCTCGCCCGGCTCTGCCACTGGAATGGTCTCGCGGACCCGGAATATCCGCCGATCGAGATCGGTGACATCGACGCTGAGCCGGATCGTTCCCGGATAGTCGATATCGTCGCGCGGCTCCTCGATCGGGCTAGCGCCGGGAAGCGGCTGGGGCAGGCCGGCGGCGCTATGCGCCGGGCGCGAAGGCACAATGTCGGACAGGGGGAGCGCTACTGAACGCGAAACGGCAGGTCGATGCTCTGGGGAGCGTCCCCGAAATCGATCTGCAACCCGCCGTCGTAAAGCGTGATCCGCGTGGGCCCGCTCAGTTGATCCACATCGATCTGCAAGGTGTCGCCGGGCAGCAGCCTCGCCCGCTCCGGCATCAGTTCACTTATGACTTCAAACGCTCGCGATGCATCGTTCTGCAACACCCTTCGGGCCGCAGGGTGCGTTGGAAACCGAGCAACCTTTCCCATTGAACGCTCCTGACAAGCGACGGCCGATGCTTCGGTTCGCCACTGGCAATCGAACGGCCAACTAAGGAGTTGGTTCCTGTACAACGCAACTAAACATATGTTTTAAAGGGAAAAAGGCTTGGGAACAACTTACCCGCTGCGGGCTTGTTCTTGCAGCTCTAAGAGCAAACTCTCTAGAGCACCCTCCTCTTCATCAATAGACCCGCCAAACGCATGTCTCTTCCCGCCCTTACCGCTGAGTCTTTTCACGGCCCCAGGATACTGCTCTCCGGAACAGTCGATCAATCGATGTACTCGCACTTCCGCGAGCAGCTCGATGCCGCTCCGCAGGAGGGGCTGTGCGTGGTCGAGCTGTCGACGCTGGGCGGAGATCCCGAAGTCGCCCGAGTGATGGGCGAGGATGTGCGCTTCCACAGCGACATCAATCCGGCGCGGCGCATCGTCTTTCTCGGCAAGGCAGCGATCTATTCGGCCGGGACCACGTTCATGAGCTTCTTCGCGCGCGAGAACCGCTATCTGACGCGCGGCACCCGGTTGATGATCCACGAGCGGATCATGTCCTGCTCACTCGATCTCAATGGACCGCTGACTACCTGCATCGCTTCGGTCGAAGCCAAGCTGCACGAGCTGCGCACCTCCATCGAAATCCAGAACGAGGGTTTCGAGAACCTCGTGCTCGGCTCCAGCGTATCGCTTGAGGAAGTGCTCCGCCGCGCACCGTCGAACTGGTACATCGAGGCTTCCGAAGCCGTCGAACTTGGGCTGATCCAAGCGGTGATCTAGCCAATCCTGGCGGCAAGCTGGATCGCGATCTGTGCGGCGACGTTGCGATCTTGTGCCTGCCAAGACGCTCATCCACCTCTCGCAAGCGGCTCTGCCGCACCTCGACTTGCCGACGCCCGACTATGATCGCGCAGCGCTGAGCGTCGGCATAGTTCATATCGGCGTCGGCGGGTTCCACCGCGCGCACCAGGCGATGTACCTGGACTCCTTGATGAACCGCGGCCAGGCACTGGATTGGGCGATCTGCGGCCTCGGCGTGTTGCCCGGCGATGCCCGTATGCGCGATGCGCTGAAAGCGCAGGACGGCCTCTACACGCTGGCGATCAAGCACCCCGACGGCACGATCGAAGCGCGGGTCATCGGCTCTATCGTCGAGTTCACTCACGCGCCCGACGATCCGGAGGCCGCGGTCGCACGGCTGGCGGACCCGCGGGTGCGGATCGTCTCCCTGACGATCACCGAGGGCGGCTACAATTTCAACCAGGCGACCGGCGCGTTCGACGAGAGCCACGCCGACGTGGTTCACGATCTCGCCGAACCGCACAGGCCCCGCTCGGTTTTCGGTCTGGTGGTCGAGGCGCTGGCGCAGCGGCGATCGCGCGGCATCGCGCCGTTCACCGTCATGTCGTGCGACAACATCCAGCACAACGGAGAGGTGGCGCGGCGCCAGTTCGTCGCCTTCGCGCGGTTGCGCAGCGCCGAGCTGGCCGAGTGGATCGCCGCGAAAGTCGCCTTTCCCGGCTCGATGGTCGATCGAATCACTCCGGTCACCAGCGACGAAGACCGCGACCTCCTGGCCGAGCGTCATGGCCTCAGCGACCGCTGGCCGGTGGTCTGCGAACCCTATACGCAATGGGTGCTGGAGGATCGCTTCGTCGGCGGGGCATCCGGCCGACCACCGTTCGAAGAGGCAGGAGTTCAGCTGGTCGCCGACGTCGAGCCATACGAGCTGATGAAGCTGCGGTTGCTGAACGCCAGCCATCAGGCCTTGTGCTACCCCGGCTACCTCGCCGGCTACCGCTATGCGCACGAGGTCTGCGGCGACCCCGTGTTCGTGCGCTACCTGCTCGCTTACATGAACCGGGAAGCCTCGCCGACGCTGCGGCCGGTGCCTGGCATCGACCTCGACGCCTACAAGCACACGCTGATCGAGCGCTTCGCCAATCCTGCGGTGCGCGATACGCTGGCCCGGCTGTGCGCCGAATCGTCGGACCGGATTCCGAAGTGGCTGGTGCCGGTGATCCACGAAAACCTGGAGGCAGGCAGGCCGGTCGGGCTTTCCGCGGCCATCGTCGCGTCATGGGCGCGCTACGCTGAAGGCGTGGACGACAACGGCGCGGCCATCGATGTGGTCGATAACCGGAAAGGGCCGGTCATGGCGGCAGCGCAGCGGCAGAATGGCGCAGACCCGCTGGCGTTCCTCCGCGACCGCGACCTGTTCGGCAACCTCGCCGACCGCCGCGAATTCACCGAGCCCTATCTGGCCGCGCTCGATGCGTTTCACAGCCGTGGCGCGCGTGCCACGATCGGGGCACTGGTCAACGGCCTCGACTGACCAGCGCCGAGCGTGCTTCGATATAGCGCGCGCGATAGGCTGCCGCGCCACCATCTTCACCCGGCTGCAGGACGGCTTCGGTCCGCCACCCCCACCGCGGTAGCTCGCCGGTCGCGGCCCAGGCTGCCTGGCGAGCGGCACCGAGCGCGACGTATTCGCGCGGTTCGGGGACGGCGACGGCCATGCTCAGCGTGTCCGTCAGCGCTACGCGCAGCGCCGCCGATCCGGCCCCGCCGCCGATCAGCAGCACCTGCTCCACCGGCGCCTCGATCGCGCGCAGCACGTCGACGCACCCGGCCGACACCGGCACCGGAGGTCCCCACTCGGGCCGCAGCGTGCCCGATACAGCGCCGGGTTCAAGCACCGCCGGGAGCTCTGGCACCGCTCCGAAATAGCGGTCGAGCAGGTCCAGGCGGTAGCGGTTCGACGTCGCATCGAAATAGCCGGTGCCCGAGGCATCGGAGCGGTCGGTCGCGAACGCTCCCGTCAGGTGCATGACCAGCCAATCGTGCGGCAGCATCACGCGCTGCACCCGCGCCGCGGCCTGCGGCTCGTGCTCGCGCAGCCATGCCAGCTTGGTCAGCGTGATCGAGGGCACCGGCAGTACGTTGGTCGCTTCCATCCAGCTGCCGATGCCGAGGTCGGCGATCAGCCGCGCCGCCTGATCCGCGCTGCGTGTGTCGTTCCACAGCAGCGCATCGTGAACCGGGCGGCCTTGCGGGTCGACAGCCACCATGCCGTGCTGCTGCGCGGACACCCCGACGCCGAGCAGATCTCCGCGCGAGCGAACCCCTGCCGCGTCCCAGGCGCGGCGTAGCGCTTCCACCCACGCGCGGGGATCGATTGCCGTGCCTTCTGGGTGCGGCGCGGTCGCCGATGCCACAGTTCGGCCGGTGCCGACCTCGACCACGAGGACTTTGCAAGACTGTGTGGAGGAATCCACTCCGACCACAACGCCGCTCACGAGCCAGCTCCTTCGGCAGCGACCGCCGGTACGGGTCACCGTGTGTGGCAACGGACGCACGCCGTTTCGGTATCCCGCGCGTCGCTGTGCACCTCCGGGAGAGCCCTTAGGGCGTCAGCCGTAGGGACATCATCCAGATTTCGCACCTGCGAGAGCAGGCAATAGATGCGCTTGCCGGACTGGTCCGAGTTGCGGGGATCGCGCTCCTGACGAGGGAGGCGCGGCACTCATGCCGGCCGGCTGACGATCGGTTCCAAGGGAAGGGAATCTCAGTGGAAAACGCCCTAGCGCGCGCGGGCCTGTGGTACACCTTGCTGGTCATCGCGATCGTCGCCGTGGCCGGTGCGCACGACGTCGGCTTTGCGGTCCATATGTGGATCGTCGCCGGTGTGGCCGTGATCGGGCTCATCGCCACTCTCTCGCGATACGATTACAACGCGGCGGCCAATCGCATCCTGCGCGCCCCGAACGATCCCAGCCGATATGACGACGAGCCGGTACGATGGGGCGTCATCGCCACGGTGTTCTGGTCGATCGTCGGATTGTTCGCGGGCCTCTGGATCGCGCTGCAACTGCGCTTTCCGGAACTCAACTTCGGCGAGTATGCCACGTTCGGGCGCCTGCGGCCGCTGCATACTTCGGCCGTGATCTTCGCGTTCGGCGGCAACGCGCTGATCGCCACTTCGTACTATGTAGTGCAGCGGACCTGCCGCGCTCGCCTGGCCTTCCCCCGCCTCGCCCGCTTCGTGTTCTGGGGCTACCAGCTGTTCATCGTGCTCGCCGCCAGCGGCTACGTCCTCGGCGTTACCCAGAGCCGCGAATACGCCGAGCCCGAGTGGTACGTCGACCTGTGGCTGACCATCGTCTGGATCGCCTACCTCATCGTCTTCGTCGGCACGCTGCTGCGCCGGTCGGAGCCGCACATCTACGTCGCGAACTGGTTCTATCTGTCGTTCATCATCACCATCGCGATGCTGCACATCATCAACAACCTGGCGGTGCCGGTCTCCTTCCTCGGCTCCAGGTCGTACTCGGCCTTCGCCGGGGTGCAGGATGCGCTGGTGCAGTGGTGGTACGGGCATAACGCGGTCGCGTTCTTCCTAACCGTGCCGTTCCTGGCGATGATGTACTACTTCGTGCCCAAGCAGGCGGAGCGGCCGATCTACAGCTACCGGCTGTCGATCCTGCACTTCTGGTCGCTGATCTTCCTCTACATCTGGGCGGGGCCGCACCACCTGCATTACACCGCGCTGCCGGACTGGGCACAGACGCTCGGCATGGTGTTCTCGGTCATCCTGTGGATGCCGAGCTGGGGCGGCATGATCAACGGCCTGATGACGCTTAACGGCGCGTGGGACAAAATCCGCACCGATCCCATCATCCGGATGATGGTCGCCGCGCTCGCCTTCTACGGCATGGCCACGTTCGAAGGCCCGATGCTCAGCATCAAGGCGGTCAACTCGCTGTCGCACTATACCGACTGGACCATCGGCCACGTGCATGCCGGCGCGCTCGGCTGGAACGGCCTGATCACTTTCGCCGCCGTCTATTTCCTGACCCCGCGGCTGTGGAAGCGTGAGCGGCTCTATTCGCTGCGCTGGGTTAACTGGCACTTCTGGCTCTCGATGCTCGGCATTGCTCTTTACGCCGGCTCGATGTGGGTCGCGGGGATCACGCAGGGCCTGATGTGGCGCGAATACGGCGCCGACGGCTACCTGGTGAACAGCTTTGCTGAGACCATCTCTGCGCTGATGCCGATGTATCTGATGCGCGCGGCGGGTGGGGTTTTCTACCTCGCCGGGGCGGTGCTGATGGTGGCCAACGTTTGGCTGACCATCGCCGGCAAGGTCCGAGACGAAGCTCCGATGAGCGACGCCAAGTACGATCCGCAGGCGGACCGGCCGATCGTGGCCGAGCCGGCCGAGTGAGTAGTTCCCGATGAGCTTCACGCAGCAACACAAGAAACTCGAACGCAATGTCACTCTGCTCGGCGTCGGCGCCTTTATCGCCGTTGCCATCGGCAGCATCGTGGAGATCGCGCCGCTGTTCTGGATCGATAACACGATCGAGAAGGTCGACGGCATGCGCCCCTACACGCCGCTCGAGCAGGCGGGCCGGGACATCTACGTGCGCGAAGGCTGCTACACCTGCCACAGCCAGATGATCCGTCCTTTCCGCGACGAAGTGGAGCGCTACGGCCACTACAGCCTGGCAGCGGAAAGCATGTACGACCATCCGTTCCAGTGGGGCTCCAAGCGCACCGGGCCGGACCTCGCGCGCGTCGGCGGTCGCTATTCCGATGAATGGCACGTGCAGCACCTCAAGGACCCGCGCTCGGTCGTGCCGGAAAGCGTGATGCCCGCTTACGCCTTCCTGGCGGAAAAGGAGCTCGATACCCGTGACGCTGCCGGCCACCTCAAGGCCCTGCGCGCCGTTGGCGTGCCCTACACCGATCGCGACATCGACATGGCGGAGCGGGACATGCGCGCTCAAGGCACTCCTGATGCCGACGCCGAGGACCTGGCAGACCGCTATCCCAAGGCGCAAGTGCGCGACTTCGACGGTGACCCGAACCGCCTGACCGAGATGGATGCGCTCGTCGCCTACTTGCAAGTGCTCGGCACGATGGTCGACGTGAACAGCGCCGCCGCGCAGCAGGTGCTGGCCTCGGAGAAGGGACGATGAGCGACCACTCCACTTATGAAGCGCTGCGCCAGCTTGCCGACAGCTGGGGCTTGCTGGGCATGGTGATCGCGTTCCTGGTCCTCGTCGCGTGGCCGTTCCGGCCGAGCGCCCGCGACCGCAATCGCGATGCCGCCAACATCATTCTCAAGGACGAGTCCGATGGCGACTGAGGAGCCCAAGGGGAAAAACTTCGACGAAGCCACTGGCACCTGGACCGTTGGTCACGAGTGGGACGGGATCGAGGAGCTCGATACGCCGATGCCTCGCTGGTGGCTGTGGACGCTCTATCTGACGATCGTCTGGGGTATCGTCTACGTCATCCTCTATCCGGCCTGGCCGCTCGTGAACCAGGCGACCGAAGGCGTGCTCGGCTGGACCAGCCGCGGCCAGCTCGCCGAAGAGATGGCGCAGGAAAGCGAACGCCGCGCTCCGGTCATGGCTGCCCTCGCCCAAATTCCGATCGAGCGCCTGCCGGATAACAGTGAGCTGATGCGCGCGGCGATTACCGGCGGCCGCGCGGCGTTTCGTGTCAATTGCGTGCAATGCCACGGCGCGGGCGCAGCAGGCTCGGAAGGGTACCCGAACCTGAACGACGACGATTGGCTGTGGGGCGGCGACCTCAAGGCGATCGAATATACCATCACCCACGGGGTTCGGGACCGCACTAGCCCTGAAACGCGCTTCAGCCAGATGCCGGCTTTCGGTCGCGACGGCCTGCTGACATCCGAGCAGATTAGCGATGTGGCAGGTTACGTCCTGACGCTGTCCGGGCGCGGTGAAGCCAGCGCTGCCACCGCGCGCGGTGCCGAATTGTATGCGAACAACTGCGCCATATGCCACGGCAACGACGGCACCGGTTCACGCGAGTTCGGGGCGCCCAACCTGGCCGACGCAATCTGGCTGTTCGGTAGGGATCGCGAAGTGATCCGGCAGCGGATTCACGATCCGATGCACGGGGTGATGCCGGCATGGGGCGGCCGGCTCGACTCCGTGACCATCAAGATGCTGGCAGCTTATGTCCACTCGCTGGGGGGAGGCGAAGACTTCGTGGAGGTCGCTCGAGACCCGGCGGTCGAGGTCGATGAGCAACCCTGAAGAACCACGCGTCGAAGATGGCGTCGTCAAGACGAACGATCCCGTCAGCCTGACCGTCGCCCGGCCGGACGCCGGCGCCCGCCGGCACGAGCCGCACCAGCCCGAGCGCCAGCGGCTGCCGACGAAGCTGTTCGAGAAGCGCAAGACCGTTCACAACAAGCGGATCGACGGCCCCTTCCGCCGCTTCAAGTGGCTGGTGATGTTCGTCACTCTCGCCATCTACTACGGCACGCCGTGGATCCGATGGGATCGCGGGCCCTACGCGCCCGACCAGGCGGTTCTGGTCGATCTCGCCAACCGACGCTTCTACATGTTCAACATCGAGATCTGGCCGCACGAGTTCTACTTCGTCGCCGGGCTACTGATCATGGCCGCAATTGGCCTGTTCCTGGTGACGAGCGCCGTTGGCCGCGCCTGGTGCGGCTATGCCTGTCCGCAGACCGTATGGACCGATCTGTTTCAGCACATTGACCGGTTCGTCGATGGCGACCGCAACGCCCGCATGCGCCTCGATGCCGCGCCATGGACGGCCGGCAAGATTGCCCGCCGCGGCTTCAAGTGGACGATCTATCTGGTGATCGCCTTTTGGACCGGCGGCGCGTGGATCATGTACTTCGCCGACGCACCCACCCTGGTCCGCGACTTCTGGAGCGGTCAGGCCGCTCCGGCGGCCTACATCGCCGTGGCGATCCTGACGTTCACGACCTTCACGCTGGGCGGCTTCATGCGCGAGCAGGTGTGCATCTACATGTGCCCCTGGCCGCGCATCCAGGCGGCGATGATGGACGAGAAATCGCTGACCGTCACTTACAAGGACTGGCGCGGTGAACCGCGTGGAAGCGTCAAGAAGGCGCAGAAGGATCCCGAACACTTCGGCGACTGCATCGACTGCATGCAATGCGTCGCCGTCTGCCCGACCGGGATCGATATTCGCGAAGGTCCCCAGATCGGCTGTATCACGTGCGCGTTGTGCATCGACGCCTGCGACCGGGTGATGGCGGAAGTCGGCCGGCCACGCGGCCTGATCGACTACGTCACCCTCGACGATGCCAAGCGGGAGGCCGCCGGCGAAGCCCCGAAACCGTTGCGGAGGGTGCTGCTGCGCCCGCGCACCATCGTCTATTTCCTGGCCTGGGGCGGGATCGGACTGGGGCTGCTGTTCGCCTTGGGCACCCGGACCCAAACCGAGATATCCGTCGCGCCCGATCGCAACCCGCCCTTCATGCTGATGAGCGACGGGTCGGTGCGCAATGCCTACACAGTCAAGCTCCGCAACATGCAGAGCCGCCCGCGCGAGATGCGCATGGCGCTGGAGGGTCTGCCGGGCGCCGTCATGTGGACTGACGCGATGCCGCGCGAGGACGCCGCCCGGGAGCTGGTCGAAACCGTCGCCGCCGATTCGACCGGCTCGTTCCGCATCTACGTGGTCGCGCCGCCGGGCACGCAAGAGCAGGCATTTTCCTTCGTCGTCGCCGGGCTCGATGCGCAGGCGGAAGGCGACAGCAGCGAGGCGCGCTTCACCGCGCCGGAGGAGTGAGCATGACCCGCCGTTTCACCGGACGACACGCCACCGCGATCATCGCCAGCTTCTTCGGCGTGGTCATTGTCGTGAACCTGATCATGGCCAGCTTCGCGACCTCCACTTTCGGGGGCATCGTGGTCGAGAACACTTATGTCGCCAGTCAGGAGTTCAACGGCTGGCTTGAGCAGGCGGAAGAGCAGAAGGCGCTCGGCTGGGACGCGGTGACGACCTGGCGGCCCGACAACCGGCTGGCCGTCCGACTTACCGGCGTACCGGCCGGAGCCGAGGTCAAAGCTACCGCACGCCACCCGGTCGGCCGCGCCCCCGACCAGCAACTCACGTTCTCGGCGATCGCCGATGATCGCTTTCTGTCGCACGCCCCGCTTGGCGACGGACGATGGTACCTGCGCCTGGAAGTCAACGCCGCAGGCAAGACCTGGCGCCGCCAAGAAGAGCTGCGATGACGGCTCCGCTGGATTCCGAAACGCTGACGAGGCGCACGGTTCTGACCGTGCCGGGCATGCATTGCGCCGGCTGCATCGGAAAAGTCGAGCGTGGCCTCGCTGAGGTCCCCGGGATCACGCAGGCACGAGTCAATCTGTCGGCGCGGAGCGTCACGGTTACTCACACGCTGGAGATCGAAGAACCTCGTCTGATCGAAGCGCTCGCCCGGATCGGGTTCGAAGCGCAGCCGCGCCGCGACGAACTCGCACCCCGGACCTCTGCCGTACGGCCGCTGCTGGCGCCCCTGGCGGTCGCCTTCTTCGCGGCGATGAACGTCATGACCCTGTCGGTCAGCATCTGGTCGGGAGCGGACGGGATTACCCGGGCGCTGTTCCACTGGTTGTCGGCGTTGATCGGGGTGCCCGCCATCGCTTATGCCGGCATGCCGTTCTTCCGTTCCGCCTGGGGTGTGCTCAAGCGCGGGCGCACCAACATGGACGTGCCGATTTCGATCGGCGTGGTAATCGCCACCTGCCTCAGCCTCTACGAGACGGCGGTCCACGGCCGGCACGCCTGGTTCGACGGCGCGCTGATGCTGCTCACCTTCCTGCTTGCCGGGCGCGTGCTCGACGCGATGATGCGTGACCGCGCGCGGGCCGGGGTCGATGCGCTGCTGCGGCAAGCGGCGCCTGGCGCAATGGTCATCGAAGCAGACGGCGCCTTGCGCTGGCATACCGCGCAGGATTTGGCCCCCGGAATGCTGATGCGGGCCGCCGCCGGCGAACGGCTGGCCGCCGATGGTGAGATCGTCGGTGGCGGAAGCCGCTTCGACCAGTCGCTGCTGACCGGCGAGTCCGTTCCGGTATCTCGTACGACCGGTGAGCTGGTGCTGGCCGGCACGCTCAACTTGGACGCGCCGGTCGACGTGCGGGTGTCTCGCGCCGGCCAGGATACTTCGCTGGCGGAAATAGCCCGGCTGATGGAGTCGGCGGGGCAGAGTCGGTCGCGCTATGTCCGCATCGCCGACCGCGCCGCGAGGCTCTACGCACCGGTCGTCCACACCCTCGCCGCCGTCGCGGTGCTCGGATGGCTGCTGGCCGGCGCCGGGCTCTACAAGGCGCTGGTGGTGGGCGTGACGGTGCTGATCATCACCTGTCCTTGCGCACTCGGCCTAGCGGTGCCGGTGGCGCAAGTGGTCGTCAGCAGCGCGCTGATGCGAGCGGGCGTGATGGTCAAGGACGGGTCGGCGCTGGAGCGGCTGGCCGGCGTCGATCGTGCGCTGCTCGACAAAACCGGCACCCTCACGCTCGGCCGGCCGACCGCCGACCCGGCCGCGCTGACTTCGCTCACTGCGGAGGAAGCCGCGATATGCCTCGCACTCGCTTCGCACAGCCGGCACCCACTTTCGCGATCGCTGTCGAGCGCGCTGGCAGCAGCCGGACATTGCGCCATCGAACTTACCGACGTGGCCGAGGTGGCAGGAACCGGGGTTTGCGCGCGCTGGAACGGACAGCCGGTGGCCCTGCGCCGTCCGGAGCAGTCGAGCGGCATGGCTTCCGCCCTTGTCATTGGAGAGCGGCCGGCTCGCCTGATTTCCTTTTCGGATCGGCTGCGCCCGGATACCGCCGAAGCTCTGGCGCGGCTCCGCAGAATGGGCATCGCCCCTTCGATCATCTCCGGCGACAACGCCGAAGCTGTCGTCCAGATCGCGAATGAAACAGGCTTGCCCGCTACGGCGCAAGCCGCACCTGCCGAGAAGCAGGAGGCGATCGCGGGGCTTCAGGAACAGGGGCACACGGTCCTGATGGTCGGCGACGGCCTCAACGACGGCCCGGCGCTCGCCACCGCCAATGCCTCGATGGCCCCCGGCTCAGCCAGCGACGTCGGTCTCCAGGCCGCCGATCTCGTCTTCATCTCGGATTCGCTGCTGGCGGTGCCGCGCGCCGTTTCCGCGGCTCGCGCGAGCATGAAGATCGTTCGGCAGAACTTCGGCCTGTCGATCGCCTACAACGTGCTCGCCGTGCCGCTGGCGCTCGCCGGAATGCTGACACCGCTGATAGCCGCTGCGGCGATGTCGGCGAGCTCGCTGGTGGTTATCGCCAATTCGCTGCGCTTGGCACGGGCGGTCAAATGAACGGCCTGCTGTTCCTGATCCCGGTTGCGGTCGGGATGGGTTTTGCCGGGCTCATCGGCTTCTTCTGGGCGCTGCGGCACGGCCAGTTCGAAGACCCGGAAGGAGCCGCAAACCGCATTCTGATCGACGAGGAGGATTGAGATGAGCTTCGGTGCCGGGTGGGTTGCAGCGGTGTCGCTGGTTCCGGCCATGATCGGCCCTTTTGCCTCTTCCGATCAATCGGCGGCCATGATCGCGCTGTGCGGAGGCGGGGCCATCACTCTTCCGGTCAACTCCGGCCCCTCGCCGGCAGAAGGCAACGCGCCGTGCTGTGCCAAAGGCTGTCATGCGAGCCGCTCGCGCAAGAGTGTTGATCGAGCGCAATGACGGCCGCGAGTCGGCAGGCCAGGCAATCCCGATGTGGACCTATTATCCCGACCTGCTGGCAACACCCGTCCCCCGCTACACCAGCTTCCCGACCGCAGCCGAGTTCGGGACGGGTGTCACTGCTAGCGACTACAAGGCAGCGCTCGCTTCGGCTTCGGGGAACGTGTCGCTTTATGTGCACATTCCTTATTGCGAGAAGATCTGCTGGTACTGCGGCTGCAACACCGGTGCCGCCAACCGGCCGCAGCGCCTGACCAGCTACCTCGATGCGCTACATCGTGAGATCGCACTGGTTGCCGAGCGGTTGCCGGCCAGTGCACGGGTGAAGCGGATCGCGTTCGGCGGCGGCAGTCCGAATGCGCTCCCACCTGACGATTTCCTCCGCCTGATGGACGCCGTTGCGGCGAACTTCCCACTCGACGCGCCGCTCATCTCCGTAGAGCTCGATCCCCGCTCGCTGACCGAGGAATGGGGTCCGGTGATCAAGGCGGTCGGGACGCAGTACGCCAGCATGGGCGTGCAGACCTTCGCCCCTCATCTGCAGCAGGCGATTGGCCGCATTCAGCCGCTGAGCATGATCGAGCGCAGTGTCGAGCTGCTCCGCAACGCCGGCATTCGCTCGCTCAATTTCGATCTGATGTATGGCTTGCCGGGCCAGGTCCGCGCCGATCTCACGGATACGCTGCGACGGGCCGAGTACCTCGGTGCCGACCGCATTGCGCTGTTCGGTTATGCGCATGTTCCACATCTCATTCCGCGCCAGCGGCGGATCGACCATACCGCGCTACCTTCTCAGGAAGAGCGGTTCGCGATGGCGGAACTGGGCTACCGGCAGCTTGCCAGGGCCGGGTACGTGCCGGTCGGCTTCGACCATTTCGCCAGGCCGGCCGATCCGCTGGCTCGCGCCGCGCTCGGCGGCACCTTGCGACGCAACTTCCAGGGTTTCACGGACGACCAGGCTTCGGTCCTGTTGGGGCTCGGAGCCTCGGCGATCAGCAGTTTTCCTGGCTTGCTGATCCAGAACGAGAAGAACTCGGGCCGCTATCGCATGCTCCTGTCACAGGACATCCTGCCCGCGGCCCACGGCGTCCGCCGGTCTGCCGATGACCGCTATCGAGCAAGCACGATCGAAAGCCTGCTGTGCAAAGGACGTGCACGCATTGGCCTGGACTTGACCCGCGAGACGGCGCTTCGCCTCCGCCCGTTCCTGCAGACCGGCTTGTGCCGCTTCGAAGAGGGCACTCTGATCATCGCTTCTGACGCGCTGCCCTACGCCCGATCGATCGCAGCCGCCTTCGATCCCTATCGTCAGGAATCCGCGCGGCGCTTCAGCTCGGCGGTGTGAGAAGCGCCCCTTCCGTTTCGGGCACGCGACATCGCCTGAAGAGCGCGGGTAAGTTCGCTGCCCAACAGGGGTTTTTCGATCACGACCGCGCCCAAGGCGGTGGCTTCTTCGTGCTGACGACGGGTGGGGTTTGTCGCCAGCAAGGTAGCGGGAGCGCCGACGCCGATCGCCCGCAACTCGGCAAGGAAAGCCAGGCCGTTGCCGCGATAGCGCTGATCGATCACCAGGCACTCACCGGCGAAAGAGCCATCGACGCAGCCCTCAGCGAGAATGAAGCCGTCCAATGCCAGCGAAAACTGCAGCGAAGACAGGAATGCGGCGTCACTCACGAAGAGCGCGATCGGCAAAGGCCGACCCATGCTCTGCTCGCCCTCCATGCGAGTTCCTCCACTCCCCGCACCGCATGATGGGTGCACTACCGATGAAGCCAGTCTAGGAAGCGGGCAGGAGCCGCAAAACTTGGATCAAGCCCCTACTGATGTGCCCCTAAGGGCCTCCCCGGAGGTTCGGCGGGTAAGCTTCGCCAGCCGTTTCCTACCGAGGCTTAGCGTGCCAACCGCTTTGGCGGTCGCGGCGCTGGCCATCATCGCCGGTGCCAGCATTCGCCTCGTCTTCGCCGAAGAGCTGGGCCAGCGGGCGACGTTCATCTTCTTCGTCCCGGGCGTGGTCGTGGCCAGCGCACTTTCCGGTGTGCGCGCCGGCACGCTGGCGGCCATCGCCGGTGCCGCCGTGGCAGTGTGGTGCGACTGGATGATCGGGCCCATCGAAGGTGGAAGCTGGATCGCCGGGGCCGCGTTCATCGCCATCGGCTTTGCCATTGCCGTCGGCGGCGAGTGGTTTCAGCGCGCGCGGGTCGAAACCGAACGCGCTGCTGCCGGCCTGGCGCAGCGCGAGGCGCATTTGCGGTCCATCCTCGACACTGTTCCGGACGCGATGGTGGTCATCGACGAAGGCGGCACTATCCGCGACTTCAGCTCGACGGCGGAACGCATGTTCGGGTGGTCCGCGTCGGAAGTCGCGGGCAAAAACGTCAAGCTGCTGATGCCGGAGCCCTATCGCGCCGCACACGACGGGTATCTTGAGCGATACTACAGGACCGGTGAAAAGCGCATCATCCGCCGGGGCCGCGTGGTGGTCGGGATCCGCAAGGACGGCTCCACCTTTCCGCTCGAGCTGGCCGTCGGCGAAATGGTGGCCGGCTCACAGCGCTACTTTACCGGCTTCATCCGCGACCTCACCGAGCGACAGCAGGCCGAAGCCCGGCTGCAGGAGTTACAGAACGAGCTGGTGCACGTCTCGCGCCTGACGGCGCTGGGCGAAATGGCCTCGGCCCTGGCGCACGAGATCAATCAGCCGCTCTCGGCCATCGCCAACTATCTCAAGGGAAGCCGCGTGCTGCTTGCCCGCGAAGATGTCCCGCATGCGAAAGTGGCAGACGCCGTCGACCGCGCTGCAACCGAGGCGCTACGCGCCGGGGACATCATCCGCCGGCTGCGTGAGTTCGTTGCCCGCGGCGAGACGGAACGCACGGTCGAAAGCCTGCCGAAGCTCGTCGAGGAAGCCTCTGCGCTCGCGCTGGTCGGAGCCAAGGAACACGGGATCCGCGTCAAATACGAATTCAGCGCTGCGGTGGACAAGGTGCTGGTCGACAAGGTTCAAGTGCAGCAGGTAGTCTTGAACCTGGTCCGCAACTCGGTGGACGCGATGGCGGAATCCACGTCATCTCGACGCGAACTGACGATCACGATCGCGCCTAAGGGCGATCTGGCCGCAGTTACCGTCGCCGATACAGGGCCCGGCATCGATCCCGAGGTGGCGAACCAGCTGTTCCAGCCCTTCATCACCACGAAACGCACCGGTATGGGCGTTGGCCTGTCGATCTCGCGCACGATCGTCGAAGCTCAGGGTGGACGCATCTGGGCCGAGGGACGAGAGGAAGGCGGGGCAACATTCTGTTTTACGTTGCCGAGTGTCGGCAAGGAGCAAGTCTACGATGGCGAGTGACCCGATCGTTTATGTGATCGATGACGACGATGCCGCCCGCCACTCCCTCGAATTCCTGCTCGATGTCGCGGGCATCCGGGTACGATCCTTCGCATCGGCCACTGCGTTCCTCGACGCCGCTCCCCCCTTGGGCGGCGCCTGCATCGTCACCGATGTTCGCATGCCGGGCATGAGCGGGATCGAGCTCGTCGAAGCATTGCACAAGCAAGGCGCAGCGGTCCCGGTGATCGTCATCACCGGCCATGCCGATGTCCCCTTGGCGATACAGGCGATGAAGGCAGGCGTGGCGGACTTCATCGAGAAGCCATTCGACGACGAAGTCATGCTCGCTGCGATCCGCGATGCGCTGGCCCGACAGGCCGGAGACGAGCAGATGCTGGCAGAACGCCAGGCAGTGCTCGAACGGATGGCCACGCTCAGCCCGCGCGAGCGGGAAGTCATGGACGGCCTGGTCGCCGGTAAAGCCAACAAGGCGATCGCCCACGACCTGGAGATCAGCGCGCGGACGGTCGAAGTCTATCGCGCCAACCTGATGATGAAGATGCAGACCAAAACACTGTCGGAGCTGGTCCGGCTGGTCACCATCGCCCGGCTGGCCTGAGCCGCTCGGCTCTTCGCCGTCCGGACCCGCTCCCACCTTCGGGCATTTTAATGCGCGAAGGAGGCTGCGAATGCCTGGCAAGCGTGATCTGATCGGCCGACACCCTGCGTGAAGATCGCGACCTACAACGTCAACGGTGTGAATGGGCGGCTTCCCGTGCTGCTACGCTGGCTTGAGCTGGCGCAGCCCGATGTGGTTTGCTTGCAGGAGCTGAAAGCTCCGGACGACAAGTTCCCCGAAAGCGCGATCCGCGACGCCGGCTATCAAGCCGTGTGGCACGGCCAGAGCCGCTGGAACGGCGTCGCTTTGCTAAGCCGTATCGGCGAGATCCACGAGACGCGGCGCGGGTTGCCTGGGGGCCCCGGCGACAGCCAGAGCCGCTACATCGAGGCTGCGATCGGCGGCGTCCTGATAGCCTGCCTGTACCTGCCCAATGGCAATCCGCGCCCGGGGCCGAAGTTCGACTATAAGCTGCAATGGTTCGATCGGCTGCAGGCGCACTTGGCAACGCTGCTCGAAATCGATGCGCCGGTGGTGGTGGCGGGCGACTTCAACGTGATGCCCACCGACCGCGACGTCTACGCACCCGAACGGTGGCGTAACGATGCGCTCTTCGCCCCGGAAGTACGAGCCGCCTATCGCCGTCTACTCGACGCCGGCTGGACCGACGCCGTCCGCCATCTCCATCCAGACGAGACGATCTACACCTTCTGGAAGTATTGGCGCGGCGCCTTCGAGCGGGACGCAGGCTTGCGCATCGATCACGCGTTGCTCAACGCAGCTGCACGGGACCGTCTGATTATGTCTTGGGTTGATCGGGTTCCACGTGGGTGGGTGAAGACGAGCGATCATGCGCCGCTTGTTATCGAGCTCG
>JAJUJV010000102.1 GCA_029265155.1 Altererythrobacter sp.
AACATCGTCGCTTCGGTCGCCATGTAGCCGTGCAGCGATTCCTCGTGGAACAGTACGGGAATGCCGAGGCGGGTATCCTCCAGCGCCCATTTCTGCACCGCGTTGACGAAATCGACCGTTTCCTTCGGCGTGCGCCAGCGGGCCGCGGTGCCGCCGGCCGCACCGGTGATGCCGGGAACGCCGCGCTTGTCGGAGGCACGGGTGATGTGGCCGATCCCGTCGGGGAATGCGGCGCTGGCCTTGGTGGGATTGAAGGCCAGGTCGTCGATCATGTCGCCCTTGCTCTGCCAGGCCGCGCGGATCTGGGCGATCTTCTCAGGCAGCGTCATCCGCGCCATCAGGTCGGCGACGCGGGCCGGGATCGGCGCGCGAGCATCCTTGTAGAGCGGACCCGCCTGAGCGAAGGCCACCGGAGCCTGGCACACCGCCAGGGCGGCGAGGCTGCCGCCGCCAAACAGCTTGAGCGCGCCTCGCCGCGTCGGCCCTTGAGCTTTCGCGACAAAGTGGGGGTGGGCGCCGTCCGACAAAGGGAGCCAGTCGGACGTGCCCACCCCTGACCCCTCCAGGGAGCAGGAGGGGAAGCGAGCCCGAAAACCGCGGCGGCCGCTCACGGCGCGACCGTGAGCTTGGTTTCCTTCAAATCCTGCGAATTCGGACCGACCATGATCGTGAACTCGCCGGGCTCGATGACCCGCCGCATCTCGCCGTTCCACAGCGCGAACGCATCGGAGCGGATCGGAATGTCGACAGTCGTGCTCTGTCCAGGCTCGAGCGTGATGCGCTTGAAGCCGGCCAGTTCCTTGACCGGCCGGGTGACCGAGCTGACCACGTCGCGCAGATAGACCTGCACCACTTCGTCGCCGGCGCGGCTGCCGGTGTTGCGGACGGGCACGCGCACGGTGACGCCCTGACCCGGCATGATCGTGTCCGAGGACAGGGTCGGCTCGCCGATCTCGAACGTCGTGTAGGAGAGGCCGTAGCCGAACGGATAGAGCGGCGTGACTTCGCTGAACAAGTAGCCGCGTCGCGCGCTCGGCTTGTAGTTGTAGAACGATGGAACCTGGCCGACTTCGCGCGGGACGGTGACCGGCAGCTTGCCGCCAGGATTGATGCGGCCGAACAGCGCATCGGCAATCGCGGGGCCTTGCTGTTCGCCGGCGTACCAGGTCTCGAGGATCGCGTCGGCTTCCTCGGCGAGTTCCGGATAGCTCGGGGGACGGCCGTTGACGAGGACCGCGACGACCGGCTTGCCGAGGGCCTTCAGTGCGCGGAACAGTTCGAGCTGCTCGCCGACGAGATTCAGGCTCGCGCGGTCGCCGAGGTGCGCTTCGGCCCAGCCTTCGCGGCTGGTCTGCTCGGTATCGCCGATGAACAGCAGGATCGTGTCGGCATTGCGCGAGGCTTCGACCGCCGCGGCGATGCGCTGACGGTTCTGCTCGGGGTCGCCGAGCACGATTTCGTCCGCCCACCAGTCGTCGTTCCCTGTGATCACGACGCCCTGCGAGTGAACGATGTTGGCGCGGTCGCCGACGAGATTGCGGATGCCTTCGAGCGGCGAAACCGCGCGGCGCGGTTCGCCATAGTAGCCGCCGAGCCGCGCGACATCGGCATTGGGCCCGATCACCGCGATGGTCGGCTTCGCACCGCCGGAAGCGGGAAGCGAAAGCGGGAGGACGCCGTCGTTCTTGAGCAGCACCAGCGACTTTTCGGCCGCCTTGCGGGCAAGGGCGACGCCTTCGGGACCGTTGGCACGGCGCGCCTGCTCGCGGTTCGGCCAGGGGGTTTCGAACAAGCCGGCGTTGAACTTCATCGTCAGGAATCGGCTGACCGCCTGGTCGATGGCGGCCATTGGAACGCGGCCGGAAGTGACCGCTTCGGTCAGGGTCTTGAAGCCGGCGCCTTCGGGAAGGTCGACGTCGACCCCAGCGCGCAAGGCGATCTGCGCCGCTTCGCCATAGTCCTTGGCGATATGATGGAGGCGCGAAAGATCCTCGATCGCGTAGTAGTCGGAGACAACCGCGCCCCGGAAACCCCATTCGCCGCGCAAGACCCCGTTGAGTAGCCATCCGTTCGAGTGGCTCGGAATGCCGTCGATCTCGTTGTAGCTGGCCATCACCGCATCGATGCCGGTGCGCCTGACGACCTGTTCGAACGGCGGGAAGAAGAACTCGCGCAGCTCGCGCTCGCCGAGAGGGGCCGGGGCGACGTTGATGCCGGATTCGGGCTGCCCGTGCCCGGTCATGTGCTTGAGCGTGGCGAGGACCTTGTTCGGCGGAAGCGTGCGGCCGACGCCCACGCCCTGAAGCCCTTCGACCGAGGCGACGCCTAGTTCGCCAACGAGGAACGGGTCTTCCCCGAAGGTCTCCTCGATGCGGCCCCAACGAGGATCGCGCGCGACGTCCACCACGGGTGAGAGGACCAGGTGGACGCCGCGCGCACGGACCTCGCTCGCGATGAGAGCGTTGACTTCGCGAACGAGGTCCGGATCCCAGGAAGAGGCCAGACCGATGGATTGCGGGAAGGTAGTGGCATCGCGCGCGGCGAAGCCGTGCAGCGATTCCTCGTGGAACAGGATCGGGATGCCGAGCCGGGTATTTTCCATCGCCCAACGTTGCGCGGCGATCACGTAATCGACGCTCGAATCGATATCCCGGCGCCGCTCGACACGCGGGCTGATTGGCCCCTTGGTATCGGAGGGACGGGCGATC
This sequence comes from Altererythrobacter sp., assembly GCA_029265155.1. Lineage (GTDB taxonomy): Bacteria > Pseudomonadota > Alphaproteobacteria > Sphingomonadales > Sphingomonadaceae > Croceibacterium_A. The sequence continues at coordinate 2,709 of JAJUJV010000102.1, forward strand.
TGCCCGATACCGTTGGGGAATACTTGCGCAGCCTTGGCCGGCGAGAACGTGTTGTCGTCGTTCTGGATCGACGTCTTGCTGTCCCAGATCGTGATGATCTGCGCGATCTTCTCCTCAAGCGTCATCCGCGCGAGCAGATCGGCGACCCGTTCTTCGACCGGAAGCGATGCGTTCCAGTAAGGCGCATCGGCCATCGGCCGGTTGACTCGCATCTCGCGCGAAGTCTGCGCGGCGACCTCGGTCGCGACCACACCCGACACGGCCATCAGGCCGGCTCCGGCTGCCAACAGGACAGCCTTGATTCGCTGAGTTCTGTGACTCATAGCGCCCTCTCCTCCCTAGCGCGCTTGACTGCGTCGCCGTTTTTGATAGCGCTACCATGATGGGGGGGAGAAGCCTTGTCAATCGCTGTGCGGCGCTGATCGCGTCGGCCCTTTTGTTCGCCCTGCCGGGTGCGGTTCGGGCCGAGGACGGCTACGCGCTGTGGCTGCGCTACGCGCCGCTAGAAGGCGAGGCGCTCGAGCGGTTGCGGGCGTTCGATCCGGCGATAACCGCGGCGGGAGAGGGCGCTACTCTGGCGCTGGCATCGCAGGAGTTGGCGCGCGGATTGACGTCGCTGACCGGCGGAATGCCGCAGGGCGGTGGCGGTGAAATCGCGCTGAATTGCCGTGGTGAAGGGGGCGATGGAAGCTTCACCATCGAGACTCGCGGCCGATCGATTCGCATCTCGGGCCCGGGCGAACTGAGCTGCCTTTATGGCGCCTACGCCTTGCTGCGCGAGCTCTCGCTCGGCGTCGACCCGGCAGCGATCAACCTTTCCGAAGCGCCCGGTATGCCGCTGCGGCTGCTCAATCACTGGGACAACCCGGACGGACACGTCGAGCGTGGGTATGCCGGGCGCTCGATCTTCGACTGGTGGCGGCTGCCCGAGCATCTCGACCAGCGGATGATCGACTACGCGCGGGCCAATGCCTCGATCGGCATCAACGGCTCGGTGGTGAACAACGTCAACGCCAGCCCGCTCTTCCTGACGCCGCGCTACCTGCCCAAGCTCAAGCGGCTGGCGGATGCGTGGCGGCCATACGGCATCCGGCTCTACATCTCGGCGCGGTTCTCGGCGCCGCGCGACGTGGGCGGGCTCGAGACGGCCGACCCGCTCGATCCGCGTGTGCAGGCCTGGTGGAAAGCCAAGGCAGACGAAATCTACGCGGAAATCCCGGACTTCGGCGGGTTTCTGGTCAAGGCCAATTCCGAAGGACAGCCCGGCCCGCAGGACTACGGCCGCACCCATGCCGACGGGGCGAACATGCTCGGCCGCGCGATCGGCGAGCGCGGCGTCGTGATCTGGCGGGCCTTCGTCTATTCCGAGCTCGACGCGACCGACCGGGCCAAGCAGGCCTATGCCGAGTTCGTGCCGCTCGACGGCCAATTCGACGACAACGTGATCGTCCAGGTGAAAAACGGGCCGATCGACTTCCAGCCGCGCGAGCCGTTCCACCCGCTGTTTGGCGCTATGCCGAACACCAAGCTGATGCTCGAAGCGCAGATCACCAAGGAATACCTCGGCTTCTCAACGCACCTCTCGTTCCTCGCGCCGATGTGGGAGGAAGTGCTGCGCGCCGATACCGGCCGCGGCGGCACGGTGGCCGAGATCATTGCCCCCGCCGGCATGGCCGGCGTTGCCAACACAGGCTCCGATCGCAACTGGAGCGGATCGCACTTCGACCAGGCGAACTGGTATGCATTCGGCCGCCTCGCATGGAACCCGGGCCTCCCGAGCGAGCAGATCGCCCGCGAATGGGGGGCCCAGACCTTCAGCCGCGACGAACGCTTTCTCGCGGCGGTGGTGCCGATGATGCTGGGAAGCCGGCAGGCGACGGTCGACTACATGAACCCGCTCGGCCTCGCGCACTTATTCGACACTGGGCATCACTATGGGCCGGCGCCGTGGGTCTGCGACCTGGCGCGGCCTGAGTGGAACCCGTGCTACTATCACAAGGCCGATGCGGAGGGGATCGGCTTCGACCGCACGCGGAGCGGCAGCAACGCGCTGGAGCAGTACGCGCTCTCGATCGCTGCGCAGTGGAGTGATCCGCGCATGATCGATCCCGACTATCTGCTGTGGTTCCACCACGTGCCGTGGGACTTCCCGATGCCTTCGGGGCGCCCGCTGTGGGACGAGCTGGTGGCGCGCTACGACCGAGGAGTCGCGGCGGTCGACGAGATGGCGCGGACCTGGGCGGCGCAGGAGCGCTTCGTCGATGCCGAGCGGTTCCGTGACGTCAGCGAATACCTGCGCATCCACCGCCAAGAGGCGCAGTGGTGGCGTGATGCTTCGATCGCCTACTGGCGCTCGCTCAACGGGTTGGACATGCCGGCCGGTGCGGCGGAGCCGGAGCATACGCTCGAACACTATCGCTCGCTCACCTTTCCCGAGGCTCCGGGCAACGGATGAGGCACAAGGCCACCTCGGGCAAAGACCTTGCGGTTCCGCAGGCGGAGCGCATAGACGTTCGCATGAGCGAGAAGAGCAGCCCCGCCCGCAAGATCAACCGGCGCCAGTCGGGACAGCCCACCATCAGCGATGTCGCCCGGCTGGCGAACTGTTCGCCGATGACCGTCAGCCGTGTCATCAACAACGAGGCCAGCGTGCGCGAGCAGACCCGCGCTGCCGTGCTCGAGGCGATAGAGACGCTCAACTACAAGCCGAACCGCGCCGCGCGCAGCCTGGCGGGGGCGGCGCAGACGCGGATCGCGCTGCTCTACTCGAACCCTTCCGCCTCGTACCTCAGCGAGCTGCTGATGGGCAGCCTGGAGCAGGCGAGCCGCAGCGACGTGCACCTGGTGGTCGAGCGCTGCGAGTTCGACAAGGACGAGGAGCAGGTGGTCACCCGCTTGGTCGAGACCGGGATCGACGGGTTCCTGTTGCCTTCGCCGCTATGCGACGAGACTGCGCTGCTCGACCGGCTGGCCGAGCAGGGCAGCCGCGCGGTGCTGATCGGCCCGGGCAAGGCCCACCCCAAGCACTCGGCGGTGATGATCGACGAGTACCAGGCCGCTTACGACATGACCCAGCACATCATCGGGCTGGGGCACGAGCGGATCGGCTTCATCATCGGCAACCCGCACCAGACCGCGAGCGGCCAGCGCCTGCAGGGCTATCTCGACGCGATGACCGCGGCCGACCTCGAAGTCGAAGACGGGATGGTGATGCAGGGGCTGTTTACCTGGCGTTCGGGCTATGACGCGGCGGCGCGGCTGCTCGACCAGCCCGACCCGCCGACCGCAATCTTCGCTTCGAACGACGACATGGCCGCGGCCGTGGTCTCAGTCGCGCATCGGCGCCACCTTGACGTTCCGGCGGACCTTTCGGTCTGCGGCTTCGACGATACCGCCTTCGCCAGCTCGATCTGGCCGGAGCTGACCACGATTCGCCAGCCGATCGCCGAGATGGCGCGGCGCGCGCTCGACCTGCTCGCCAACGAGCTGCGCGGCGGCCGCGCCGGCAAGTCGGCCAAGCCGAGCCACGTCACGCTCGATTACACCCTGGTGCGGCGCCAGTCCGATGCGGCGCCGGGCCTGGCCCGCAAAGTCAGAAGAAAACCGGAGAGACGATGACTGAACAATCCCGCCGTCTGCGTTCGCGCGACTGGTTCGACAATCGCGAGCGGTGGGATCAGACCGCGCTCTATCTCGAGCGCTTCATGAACTACGGGGTCACGCCCGAGGAGCTGCGCAGCGGCAAGCCGATCATCGGCATCGCCCAATCGGGCAGCGACCTTTCTCCCTGCAACCGCATCCATCTCGACCTGGCCAAGCGCGTGCGCGACGGCATCCGTGACGCGGGCGGCATTCCGCTGGAGTTTCCGGTCCACCCGATCTTCGAGAACTGCCGCCGCCCGACCGCGGCGCTCGACCGCAACCTGCTCTACCTTGGGCTGGTCGAGCTGCTGAACGGCTATCCCATCGACGGAGTGGTGCTGACCACCGGATGCGACAAGACCACCCCGAGCCAGATCATGGCGGCGAGCACTGTCGATATCCCGGCGATCGTGCTGTCGGGCGGGCCGATGCTCGATGGCTGGCACGAAGGCGAGCTGGTCGGATCGGGCACGGTGATCTGGCGCTCGCGCCGGCTGCTGGCGGCGGGCGAGATCGACGAGGAGGAGTTCCTCGAGCGCGCGACCGACAGCGCCCCTTCGGCCGGCCACTGCAACTCGATGGGCACGGCGAGCACGATGAACGCGGTGGCCGAAGCGCTCGGCTTGTCACTGACGGGCTGCGCCGCGGTGCCGGCGCCGTATCGCGAGCGCGGGCAGTTTGCCTATCGCACCGGGCGGCGGATCGTCGAGATGGTGCACGAGGACCTGCGCCCGTCGAAGCTGCTGACCCGCGAGGCGTTCCTCAACGCGGTGGCGACGATCAGCGTGATCGGCGGCTCGTCGAACGCGCAGCCGCACCTGATGGCGATGGCCAAGCATGCGAATGTCGAGCTGGAGCTCGATGTCTGGGAGACGCACGGCTACGACCTGCCGCTGCTGGTCAACATGCAGCCGGCGGGCCAGTACCTCGGCGAGCGGTTCCACCGCGCGGGCGGGGTGCCGGCGGCGATGTGGGAGCTGCTCCAGGCGGGCAAGCTCCACGGGCAATGCCTGACCTGCACCGGCCGGACGATGGCCGAGAACCTCGACGGCCGGGAAAGCACCGATCGCGAGATGATCCGCCCGTTCGCCGATCCGCTGCAGGAGAAGGCGGGCTTCAAGGTTCTGCGCGGCAACCTGTTCGACTTCGCGATCCTCAAGACTTCGGTGATTTCGCAGGAATTTCGTGAGCGCTACTTGTGCCGTCCCGGCCACGAGAACGTGTTCGAAGCGCGGGCGGTCGTGTTCGACGGCTCCGACGATTACCATCACCGCATCAACGACCCCTCGCTCGAGATCGACGAGGACTGCATCCTGGTGATCCGCGGTGCGGGCGTGCTCGGTTGGCCGGGCTCGGCCGAAGTGGTCAACATGCAGCCGCCGGACGCGCTGATCCGTCGCGGCATCTCATGGCTCCCGACGCTCGGCGACGGGCGCCAGTCGGGGACCTCGGATAGCCCCTCGATCCTCAATGCCAGTCCCGAAAGCGCCGCCGGGGGCGGCCTGTCGTGGCTGCGCACCGGCGACGTGATCCGCATCGACCTCAACAATTGCACTTGCGACGCGCTGGTCCACGAGGCGACGATCGCCCGCCGCAAGGCCGAAAACCCGCCGGAGGTGCCGGAATCGCAGACGCCGTGGGAGGAGATCTACCGCCAGACCACCGGGCAACTGGGCGAAGGCGGCGTGATGGACCTGGCGCTGAAGTATCGCCAGACTTCGCGGAAGCTGCCGCGCCACAATCACTGAAACTTCATCTTCCCGCGAAGACTACGGGCACACCGAAAGCCCGCTGGCGAGTGCGGGCGTAACGCCGGGAGGTAGAAGCGCGGACGGGAGAGGCCGGCGCGGAATGACCTGGGCATCACAGGGTTGCCTTGCACGAGCATTGCTTGCGAACGGCGGCGAGGGCTGTG
>JAJUJV010000036.1 GCA_029265155.1 Altererythrobacter sp.
GGGATCATCGGCAGCGGTGTGCCGTGCGGCACGAACAGGCTGAAGAAGTGGAAGCCGTGCTTCCAGAAACCGACGATCAATACGATCGAGAAGGAAAGGATCGCCAGCACGCCGGTCGCGGTGAAGTGGCTGGTGAAGGTAAACGGATGCACGCCGAGCACGCCCAGAGGCAGAAGCCCGAGGATGTTGGCGAACAGGATGAACATGAACAGCGAGAAGATGTAGGGCACGTACTTGCGCCCCGCCTTACCGACGTTCGCCATCAACATGTCGTCGATGAAGCCCGTGAAGCTCTCGACCGCCATCTGCCAGCGGCCCGGAACGAGCTGCCGCTTCATGCCACCGAGCACGAACGCCCACACCGCGACCGCGGCAATCGCCATCCACAGCGCGCTGTTGGTGAAGGCGATATTGTAGCCCGCCAGTTCCCAGCCCGCCGAACCGAACATCGGCTCGATCGTGAACTGGTGCATCGGGTCGACTTTGGCCTCGGCTGCCACCTGTCTTCGTATCCCTACCATTGCAAACGCGGCGCTCACCAACCTGCGATAAGGTCAGTCGGAGCGCCGGTTGGAAATCCGGATTATATTCCTGAAGGCGACGACTATTCCAAGGAACAGCATCACCAACAGGCCCCACGGCGACGTGCCCGCAAACCGGTCGATAACCCAACCGATCAGCGCGCCGCCGATAAGACCCCCCAGCAGCTCCGCCAGCACGCGGTTCCCGAGCTTGTAGCCCGAATCCGCGCCTTGAACCTGCGGCCGGTTGCGCTGCTCTTCTCGCTCGCGCGCAGCCTGAAGCCGCTGCTCGAGCGCGTCGATCCGCGCGTCCTCGCCGATGGGGTCCCGTTCGGGCGTGTCGTCGCTCATGCTGGCCTCCGAGAAGGAGTTTCCGGCACAGGCAAAGAGTTGCCCGCCGAGGGCGCCGCCCCCTTAGAAAGGGGGTGGGCCCGAGTCAACCGACGGACACACCGCGACGCTAATCTGTCGCGTCGGCTATCGCTTCGGCGAGCTCCGCGTCGGTAAATGGCTTGGAAAGCCGCGGGACCTCGAGCTCCCGGCCCTTGGGCAGATCCGCGTAACCGGAGACAACGATAACCCGCAGATCAGAATTGGCCTGGAGGGCCTGGTCCACCAGTTCGGCGCCGCTCATCTGCGGCATCGCGTAATCGGTCAGCAGCAGGTCGACCTCGTGAGTCTCCAGCAGCGCCAGGGCGGCTGCGCCCGAATCCGCTTGCAGCACGTGGTGGCCCATGTCCCCGAGGATCGTAGCGGTGTTGAGCAGGACGATCGGATCATCGTCTACCGCCAGGATACGCAGCGGCCGGCTATGCGCAGGCGTGACCGGCTCGGCCATGATGCGCTCCGCGCAGTCAGCGGCCGGCAGCCATATCTCGGCGCGAGTGCCGGCGCCCGGCTCACTCTGCAGCACCAGGCGGCCGCCGCACTGCTCGACCATGCCCTGCACCATCGACAGGCCAAGGCCGGTGCCCTTGCCGACACCCTTGGTGGTGAAGAAAGGCTCCACAGCGCGGGAAAGCGTTTTGGCATCCATCCCCTCGCCCTCGTCGGTGATCGACAGGCAGACCGAGGCTTGATCGCCCGCGAGCCCTTCGCCGGGCGCGGCTGCTTTGCCGGCGATCACGATGTCGCCCCCTTCGGGCATCGCGTCCCGGGCGTTGACCGCCAGGTTAATGAGCGCGAGCTCGAGCTGCGCACGGTCGGCCATGACTGGCGGTAAGTTGGCCGGAAACGACGTCTTGATGTGGACCCCGCTGCCGATCGTGCGGCCCAGGAGCTCGATTGTCCCGCGAACGCTGTCGAGAAGATCGACCGGCTCGATCCGCAACTCCTGCTTGCGGGCGAATGCCAGCATCCGCTGAGTCAGGGTCGCACCGCGTTGCGCGGCCTGGATGGCGTTATCGAGGAAGCGGGTCACGTCCTCGCCTTCACTCATCCGGCGTTTGGCGAGGTTCAGGCTGCCGAGGATCGCTGCCAGCAGGTTGTTGAAGTCATGCGCGACTCCGCCGGTGAGTTGGCCGATCGCTTCCATTTTCTGGGCCTGAAAGAACTGCTCGCGCGAGCGCTCCAGAGCTTCCTGCGACTTCTTGCGTTCCGTCAGGTCGCGCGTGATCTTGGTAAAGCCGATCAGCTTGCCATCGTCATCATGGATCGGATCGACCACCACGCTAGCCCAGAAGCGCGAGCCGTCCTTGCGCAGCCGCCAACCCTCGGCCTCAAACCGCCCTTCGTCCCGGGCTGTCTGCAATGCGCGCTGGGGCACACCCGCGACGCGGTCCTCGGGCGGATAGAAGCGGGAGAAGTGTTCGCCGATGATCTCGTCGGCGGTGTAGCCCTTGAAATGCTGCGCCCCCGCATTCCAACTGCTCACCCGGCCGTTCGGATCGAGCATGTAGATGGCATAATCGGTGACGCCCTGGACCAGAAGCCGGAATCGCTCCTCGCTTCGGCGCAGGGCTTCTTCGGCCGCACGCTTCTCGCTCAGGTCACGGGTGATCTTAGCGTAACCAACGTGCTCGCCTCGTTCGTCCCAGATCGGATCGATGACGACGTTGGCCCAGAAACGCTCGCCATCCTTGCGAACTCGCCAGCCCTCGGCTTCGAAGCGCCCGTCGCGAAGCGCTGTCCGAAGGGCATTCGCCGGCTTGCCCTGCTCGCGATCTTCGGGCGTGTAGAAGCGGGAGAAATGCTTCCCGATAATCTCGTCCGGCTTATAGCCCTTGAGCTTTTCGGCGCCCGCGTTCCAGCTTCGGACCCCGCCGGTCGTGTCGATCATGTAGATCGCGTAATCGGTTATGCTCTGAAGCAGCAGGTTTGCGCTGCTGGAACTCAACGACACGTCCGTCACGTTTTGGCCTGCCCCTCTCCGTGAGCAGAAGCATTCGCCGGAACGATGGTTCCGACGAGCGCCGGGAATAAGGTAACGATCCTGCTGGAAGCAACGGCTCGAGCGCGCGGCGCCCGGACCGTGCTATTTAGGGACAGCGCGGATCGCGCTGCGGAGGTCCGGAACCGCGAGTCTGCCAGCTTCCGTCGGGGGCCTGGTACTTCTCGCCCGGCTGGGTGCGGGCGATCAGAATGCAGCCTTGGGTGAAGGCATATTCCTGCAAGGTCGCGCGCTGCGCCTGGGCCCGTTCGGCGTAGTTCGCGCGGCGCTTGATGTTGAGATCGGAGACCATGGCTTCGATCGCGCCCGACTGGCTTCCGACCACGCCGAGGTAGCCGTCCATCTTCTCGCCGACCTGCCCCGCCTGGCGCGCCGCCTCGTAGGCCGGATCGCGCTGCGCCACCGCTGGGCTAGGCAGCACGAGTCCAACCGCCAGCATGCCGCCGAGCAGCGTCTTCAGCGAACGGGATGAAATACCTGCCATCAGAATATCTCCGGGTTGGCCTCGATGTTCTGCTGAACATCGCCGGCGAGCCGATAAATCACTTCCTGAGTGATGTTGATGTTGAGTTCGATCACGATCGGCTCGTTCGGTGCGTTCACCGAAATACAGCCACTCGCGAGCGCCGAACCCAGCACCGCCATCACTCCTGCCGTCACCTTACGCTTCCCCATAACGCGGGGCTTATGTGCCTGGCTTGCGGACTTGGTCAATTTCGCGGTTTTCATGGCGTTTCCTCGCTTTCGCGGCGCTGAATGGCATCTTCATCGGGTAGTGTATCTTGCTCGGACGGGAGGTCCGGAAGCCTCTCATCCTCGGTGCCGACCACATTGCCGTGGGCATCGCGAAGGCGGCCTTCGCGGGCCAACTCGTTAGGGTTTCGGATCGCAGAGGGGTCGTACATCGACCGGATGTTGCCAAGCAGCGTATAGAATTGCGCCCGCACATTGAGGTCCAGGCGAATCGGAATTCCCGCGATTGCCCTGGTCAGGAAATTTCGCTCGGCGTTCGCCCCCTGGCTCACTCCATCGATCCTGACGCGAGTGATGATCTCGCCGGTCAAGGGTCCTTCGACCGCAATGCGCATCTGTCGGTAGTCGAGCGATCGCAGGGTAGAGAACGCGAAGTTCGCCACTGCACCGAGATCCTCGTATGTCAGTTCCCCGACGTACGAGACATTGCCGCCGGGCGGCCGCGACAGCAGCAACCCCTCTTCCAAGCGCCCGTTTCCTTCGATGTCGAACACGATCGGCACGGTCCCATCGAAGATCCCGGTGGCGGCGATATTGTTGAGTTCCATGTGTTCGACAAACCGAGCCGCATCGAGCCCTTCGACCTCCAGCACGTAGCGCCGCACCTCGGCCTCGCCGAAGTTGATGTCCACCGGCTGCATTGTCAGAGTGCCGCCCATGAAAGGCCAAGTGCCGCTTCGCAGCGCGAGGACTTCGCCATTGCGGATCTCGATCGCGACTTCACCGTCCCGAACCTCGATACCCGGATTGATCGAGGCCACCCGCAGGCGCTGGTTAGGCGCCGTAGTGAGGCCGAGTAGGTCGGTGAACTCTATGGTGCCCGAGGCCCCTTTGACCGGCCCGAACGCCGCGGCAAAATCAAGCGCATCGCTGGAAAAACGGCCGGAACTCGTGACTGCCGACTCGTTCCAGTCAATCCGGCCGCGACCAACGACCGTGCCCCGGGTATTGGCCACTACTCCCAGTGCGAGCATCGTCAGGGTTTCGGGCTGCAGCCGCTCGTCGAACATCAGTTCTTCGACGGCCAGATCGGCATGACCGCGGCCGCTCGAAAGGTCGTGCGCGATGTCGACGCGGGCCACTGCACGGCCGCTTCCGGGCTCGCGCAGAAGCGCATCGGCCGTGATCAGGTTCGCTTCCAGCGTCAGGCTGGCCCCTTCAGCTGTCAACGGATAGAACCGCGCCGGAACCTGCCGATCCTGCAGCCGGAACGAGCCGTCGGTAAGAACCAAGCGGCCGTCCGCGTATTCCCATTCTCCGCTCGCGCCGAGCAAGTCGAGTGGCACGGCAAACAGCCGCACGTCCGTTCCTTCGAACTGGCCGCCGATCTCCGGACCGAAGCGAGCCGTCAGGTCCTTCACCGCGAAAGTCGTAGCCGTGTCCGCCGGACCGAGCGTCACGAGCAGCTCGCGAGCCGACATGACACCGGGGTAAGCCAGGCCGACCGGACCACTACGCAAGGCGACCGGCGTATCGCCCAGCCTGCCCGAGACCTCGACCGCCGGAACTCCCGCAGCGATGCGCAAACCTCGATCATCATACCGGACGATGGCCGTGCCGCGTTGGGGACATAAAGTCAGGCTGCGGCGGTCGAGATCCAGTGTCGAAACGCGCAAGCCGTCGAAGCGCACTTGCACGCACTCGTTCCACAGCGCCAGCCCGCGTGAAGATGACCAGCTACCGACAATCGGTAGGACCAGCCCCTCTGCACTGCCACCCGGGAATGCACCTGTGGCGAGCACTTGGCCGGCGAAGCCGATCGCCCCGTCTGCGCGATACGTCAGAACGAGATCGGGCACCGCCAGCCGCGCCTCGCCGGCAGCATACTCCGCCATATTCAGGCGCAACTGCACCGCTCCTCCCGGCCGCCGGTCAATTCGTCCGGCGATGCGCGGCAGGCCCTGTCCCCCTGTCGCGAAGTTGCCAGAAAACCGCGAGGCTCCCTCCCTCCCGGCCGCGAACTGCAGGCGCGACAGAGCCAGCAGCGTCGCTCCGCTGCTGCCTCGCAGCGACCCAGCCGGAATGACCACGCTGGTCTGCTCACCAGTGCGCCGCAACGAAAGTTCTGCTGTGAGTGAGCTCGCGCGTGCCTCTGCCGCCAGTCCGCGCCGAAGGCGGCTGATAAGGGGCGCCAGCATCGTGTCGCGAGTCGCTTCCGCGCCTCGCGCCAACACGGCATCGGGACCGTTGCCGAGGCGTATGACCTGGCCGCGAATATCAGCATCAATCTCGACGCGCTCGAAATTGCGGCGCGCCCGCAGCCAGCCGTCGACACTGAGATCTCCGGCCATGACTTGCGCAGTGATCAATTGGCGTCCGTTTAATTCGTATCGGGAGGTGAGCCCCCCTTCCCGCCAGGAAAAGTCGGCGGTTCCGTCCAGTGACGCGAGCCGATTGCTGGCTATCGAGGACGGTCCGAACTGCACCGCTGCCTCACCCTCGAACGCTGCCAGGGTTTCATCGGCCTGCGCGCTGAGGCGAATGGCCGCGCCGCTCAAGGTGATGCCGTTTTTGACGCATGCGAGCCGAGCTGCGCGCAGCGGCCCCTCAAAGCGCGGGCGCGAGGCCTTGATCGAAACTCGCCCATACAGCGTCGGCTGCACCGCTTCGCAGCCGCTCAGTTGCAGCCGCGGGGACAAGGCGGCAATTTCTCCGGCGAAGCCGTCGCGCATATGGCCGCTACCGTCGAGCTTGATCGCAACCGGCCCGTGATCGCCTTCGATCAGCGCCCGCCCGTCACTGACGGTGAGTTGGAGGTCCGGCAACTCGAACGGACCTTCCTCGCCGGTGAAAATCAGCGGATCAAGTTCGCCAAAGCTGAGCTCGCCTTCGACGTAGGTGCCGAACAGCCGCGGCTGCTCCAGCCGGACCGATCCGATGGCAGGAAAGCCGAACCGGTAGCGGAGAGTAACTTCCGCGCGTTCGATCGTCAGGTCAGGTTGCTCGGGATCGCCGACGACGATGTTGGTCAGGATTTCGCGTCGACCGCCGATCTGCTCGATCTCGTACGTCGCTTCGATGCCACGGTTTTTGAGCTCGTTGGAGATGATGCTGGCGGCAATGCGCTCTCGGCTGAGCCATGCTGCTGCCAGCCCGACCAGGATAAGCGTTAACACCGCCAGCGCGGCATAAAGGCCGATCCGGCGTGCGCCCCTCCGCGCGGCAGGCTGGTCGATCTCCGCTTGCGACGCCATTGCCGGGCACCCTTGCGCGCGAAGCTGCGCAAAGGCAATGCAGGTCGAAAGGGGGAAGGAAGCTTGTCGAGCGAAACGCCCGCACCGCCAGCCGCGCCACAGCATACCGGTGCCGGCCATCGCGACAGGTTGCGACAGCGCCTCCTCGAAGGGGGGCCTGAAGCGCTCGCCGACTACGAAGTTCTCGAATACTTGCTGTTCGGCGCGCAAGCGCGCGGCGACACCAAGCCGCTTGCCAAGAAATTGCTGGCCCGGTTCGGATCGCTCTCTGGGGTGCTCAACGCAGAGCCGGAAGCACTGCGGCAAGTCAAAGGGCTGAGTGACGCCAGCCTGGGCGCACTCAAGATTGCGGCGCTTGCCGCCCGGCGTATGGCGCGCAGTGAAGTGATCCAGAAGCCGGTGCTGGGCTCATGGCAGGCGCTAATCGATTACCTTGCCATAGATATGGCACACCTGACTCTGGAGCGGGTCCGTGTGCTTTACCTCGACAGCCGCAACCGGCTGGTGCGCGACCATCTGGCCAGCGAAGGCACCATCGACGAAGCAGCGATTCATCCCCGCGAAGTGATCCGCCGCGGGCTCGACTTGGGCGCTTCGGCGATCATCCTGGTGCACAACCACCCCAGCGGCAATCCGGAGCCAAGCCGCGCCGACATTCAGATAACCCAGCGGATCATCGAGGCAGGCCGCCACCTCGGGATTACCGTTCACGATCACGTGATCGTCGGCCGTGAAGGTCACGTCAGCCTGCGATCGAAAGGGTTGATCTGACCGCGGCGGCGTGAGCTCAGCGTTTCCCTTCATGTACCGCCGTGCCGACAAGCACCGCGGTCGACAGCAAGATCGACGACACCAGCGCGGCTACCGCCAAAATGCCTCCGGTGGTCAGCTTCAACCGCAGGTCAAGCCCGGCATTCTTCCCGAGCCGGAGCGATAATTCACCGCTTTGTTGGTCGCGCTTGGACGGGTGCTCTGAGCTATGGTCCTTTGACATGCGCTCCCAACGCCGCCGCCAGCCGCAGCGTTCCTGACCGAGCCATGGCTGAGGATGCCTGCCGGGCTCCGTCTTGCGTTCGGGCGGCGTGCAGCCTAGCCGCCGCGTCGTCCATCAACCGGAGTCTGACATGGTCCCCCGCTATTCCCGTCCCGCCATGACCGCGATCTGGGAGCCGGAAGCTCGCTATCGCATCTGGTTCGAGATCGAAGCGCATGCGACCGAGAAGCTCGGCGAGCTCGGCGTCGTGCCGAGAAGCGCGGCACAGGCGTTGTGGGATTGGTGGAAGACCAAGCCGGCGATCGACGTTGCGGCGATCGACGCGATCGAAGCTGTGACCAAGCACGACGTGATCGCCTTCCTGACCTGGGTGGCAGAACAGGTTGGCGACGAGGCCCGGTTCATGCACCAGGGCATGACCAGCTCCGACGTGCTCGACACGACGCTCGCGGTGCAACTCGCCCGTTCAGCGGACATCCTGCTCGAAGACATCGACAACCTTCTCGCGGCACTCCGGCGCAGAGCGGACGAGCACAAGTACACGCCGACGATCGGCCGCAGCCACGGCATCCATGCCGAGCCCGTGACGTTCGGCCTCAAGTTGGCGCAGGCTTACGCCGAGTTTTCACGCTGCCGCGCCCGCCTCGAAGCCGCGCGCGCCGAGATCGCCACTTGCGCAATCAGCGGCGCGGTCGGCACTTTCGCCAACATCGCGCCCGAAGTGGAAGAGCACGTTGCCGAACGGCTCGGCCTGGCGCCGGAGCCTATCTCCACTCAGGTGATCCCGCGCGATCGCCACGCGATGTTCTTCGTCACGCTCGGTGTGATCGCCAGCTCGATCGAGCGGCTCGCGATCGAGGTGCGCCACCTGCAGCGCACTGAAGTGCTGGAGGCCGAGGAGTACTTCTCGCCCGGCCAGAAGGGTTCGAGCGCGATGCCGCACAAGCGCAACCCGGTGCTGACCGAGAACCTCACCGGCCTCGCCCGGATGGTTCGCAGCTATGCGCTGCCGGCTATGGAGAACGTCGCGCTGTGGCACGAGCGCGACATCTCTCACTCCTCGGTCGAGCGGTTCATCGGCCCCGACGCCTGCATCACGCTTGACTTCGCGCTGTCGCGGCTCACCGGTGTGGTCGACAAGCTGCTCGTCTATCCGGAGCGGATGCAGAAGAACCTCGACCGCATGGGCGGTCTCGTCCATTCGCAGCGCGTGCTGCTGGCGCTGACCCAAGCCGGCGTGAGCCGCGAAGACGCCTACCGGCTGGTCCAGCGCAACGCGATGAAAGTGTGGGAGAGCGACGGCGCGTTGTCGCTGCTCGATCTGCTCAAGTCCGATCCCGAAGTTACTGCGGCTCTCTCTGCCACCGAACTCGAAGAAAAATTCGACCTCGACTATCATTTCAAGCAGGTGGACCGGATTTTCGCGCGCGTGTTCGGTTGAAGCCCCGCTTTCCTTCCGCGGCGCTTGCTCGTAGCATCGCCCGACAAGAATAAGGGGACGCCCGATGAAAATCGTCCGCACGATCGTCTGGGTCTTGCTGCTCGTCGCGTTGCTGATCTTCTCGATCAACAACTGGAATCCGGTCGAGGTGAGGATCTGGGAAGGCCTGGTTCTCGAAACGAAGGTCCCGGCTTTGGTGGTCAGCGCGTTCCTACTGGGGCTCGTGCCGATGTGGCTGCTGCACAGGGCGACCCGCTGGAACAACGAACGCCGCATCGCTTCCCTGGAAAGCGCAGCCCGTGCCTCTGCGATGGCGCCGGCACCCCCGACGCCGGCCGCAAGCGAACCTTTCGACGCGAATCCGGCACCGACCGAGAAGGTGATACCAGCGCCGTGACCAATCCGATCTACCTGGCGCTCGACCTGCCGCAACTCGACGCAGCGCGGGCGCTGGCCGAAAAGGTCAAGGCGCATGTCGGCGGCCTCAAGCTCGGGCTCGAGTTCTTCTGCGCGCACGGCCACCATGGTGTGCACGAGATCGCGCACGTCGGCTTGCCGATCTTCCTCGACCTCAAGCTGCACGACATTCCCAATACGGTGGCCGGCGCGATGCAAGCGATTCACGTGCTCGAGCCGGCGATCGTCACGGTTCACGCCAGCGGTGGGCGAGCGATGATGGAGGATGCGAAGGCCGCGGCGGGCAAGGACACCCGCGTCGTCGCGGTGACGATGCTCACTAGCCTCGACGAACGTGACCTGGCCCGCACCGGCGTGGGCGGCAGTGCCCACGACCAGGTCATGCGATTGGCCGACCTCGCGCACACGGCCGGGCTCGACGGCATCGTCTGCTCGGGCAAAGAGGTCCGCGAGGTTCATCAGCAGTGGAAGGACGGCTTCTTCGTCGTCCCCGGTCTGCGCCCTGCGGGCGGCCCGGTCGGCGATCAAAAGCGCGTCGTCACGCCGCGACAGGCGCGGGATGATGGCGCCAGCGTTCTTGTCATTGGACGGCCGATCAGCCGCGCCGAGGATCCGGTGGAAGCGGCGCGGGCGATCGAAGCGACGCTCTAGCCGGCGCTCGCCGGCTCCGCTGAGAACCGGCATCTCTCGACTCTGGCGCGGCAGGCATTAAGTGCCGCTGGGATGCCTGAACCCGAAATCAAGATTTGCGGCCTCACCACGCCCGAGGCTGTCGATGCTGCGGTGGCCGCGCGCGCGACGCACATCGGCCTCGTCCATTACGCACCGAGCCCGCGCCACGTGACGCTCGAACAGGCGATGCGGCTGCGGGTGCGCGTCCCGCGCGAGATCAAGGTGGTGCTGCTGCTAGTCAATGAACAGCCGCAGCCGACGCTGCAGGCAATCCAGGCGGTGAAGCCCGATGTCGTTCAATTCCACGGCAGTGAGACGCCCGAATGGCTGTCGATCCTCAAGCAGGCGGGTGCCAAGGAACTGTGGAAGGCGATCGGGGTCAAGAGCGCCGAAGGGCTGGAAAGGGCCAAGCGCTACAAAGGCGCCGCGGACATGTTGCTCTACGATGCGCCGGCGCATAAGCAGCCCGGCGGGCAGGGCCTGGCCATCGACTGGTCGCTGTTCAATGGCTTCCAGCATGAAATGCCGTGGGGACTAGCAGGCGGGCTGACGCCGGAGAACGTGGGCGAAGCACTGCGCCTCACCGGCGCTCCCCTGGTGGACACCTCGTCAGGCGTGGAAAGCGCCCCCGGCGTGAAAGATATCGACAAAATCGCCGCGTTCTGCCGAGCGGCACGCAACGAATAAAGAAAAGGGCGGCCCGTTGCCGGACCGCCCCAATGCTCAACTTCGATCGAAGTTCAGAAGCGCACGCCGAGACCGGCCACAACCGTATTCGGGTCAGCGAAGTCGCTGAACATGTGGCGGTACTCGATCTTCACGTAGGTGTTACGGCCGATGGTGTGCTCGTAGCCGGCACCCAGGTGCGGCATGTCTTCGAACTCATCGAAAGTGTAGCCGGCGGTGGCAAAGAGCTTGCCGGTGCCGAGCTTCGCACCCGCGCGAGCGGTCAGGCCCCACGCCACGTCGGCGCCGTCGACCAGAACCTTGTCAGCCGAACCTTCGAGACCGAAGAAAGCCTGCGAACCCGCGTCGAAGTCGTAACCGACCGCGATACCCGCAACGGCTTCCTCGTTGCCGTCCGCCCAAGCGATACCGCCACGGACTTCGGCGCGGCCTTCGTTGGCGGCGGCCGGAGTGGCTGCAACGAGAGCGGCAGCAGCGGCGATGAGGGCAAACTTGATCTTCATTTCATAACTCCTGAACTATACTCATTCGGTGCCTGTGTTTCTTTTCAGGCACACTTTTGATTGGCCACCGAGCGGCGGCGGACGGGCATCTAGGTCCCAAATCCGCGATTACCAGCGGAACGCGTCAAGGGTCCCAAGAAGCTCAGGCGCCTGTGTTGTTTTGGCATCACGCATGTTGCGGACTGGCCCAAGTTGCACTCGTGCCGCCCGTTCTGGACAAGGGACGGCCGCTCTGCCAATCGCCGGATAAAGCGAGCCATCTATGACCCAGCAGCCCAATTCCTTCCGCAATCAGCCTGACGAGCGCGGCCATTTCGGACAGTTCGGCGGCCGCTACGTCGCCGAGACGCTGATGCCGCTGATCCTTGATCTCGAGCGGGAATACCGCGCCGCTAAGGCCGACCCGGCCTTCAAGGCGCAGTTCGACGACCTGCTCGCGCACTACGTCGGCCGCCCGAGCCCGCTCTACTTCGCCGAGCGGCTCACCGCGCAACTCGGCGGCCCGGAAATCTGGTTCAAGCGCGAGGAGCTCAACCACACCGGCGCGCACAAGATCAACAACTGCATCGGCCAGATCCTCCTCGCCATCCGCATGGGCAAGACGCGGATCATCGCCGAGACCGGCGCCGGCCAGCACGGCGTCGCCACCGCCACCGTCTGCGCGCGGTTCGGCATCCCTTGCGTGATCTACATGGGCGCGGTCGACGTCGCCCGGCAGCAGCCCAACGTGTTCCGCATGAGGCTGCTCGGCGCGGAAGTGATCCCGGTCGAGAGCGGCGCCAAGACGCTCAAGGACGCGATGAACGAGGCGCTGCGCGACTGGGTCGCGAACGTTCACGACACCTTCTACATCATCGGCACCGCCGCTGGTCCCCATCCGTACCCGGAGCTGGTGCGCGACTTCCAGAGCGTGATCGGCACCGAGGCGCGCGCGCAGATGCTCGCGCGAACGGGCGCGCTGCCCGACCTCTTGATCGCGGCGGTCGGCGGCGGCTCCAACGCCATCGGCCTGTTCCATCCATTCCTCGACGATCCGGATGTCGCGATGATCGGCGTGGAAGCAGCCGGGCACGGCATCGAGACCGGGCAGCACGCCGCCAGCCTGACCGGCGGTTTCCCCGGCATTCTGCACGGCAACAAGACCTACCTGCTGCAGGACGAAGATGGCCAGATCACCGAGGCGCACTCGATCAGCGCCGGGCTCGACTATCCGGGTATCGGTCCCGAGCACTCCTGGCTGCACGAAAGCGGTCGAGTGAAGTACCTACCGATCACGGACCAGGAAGCGCTCGATGCGTTCCAACTCTGCAGCCAGCTTGAAGGGATCATTCCCGCGCTGGAAAGCGCGCACGCGCTTGCCGCGCTGCCGAAAGTTGCGAAGGGCTATAGGGCGGACCAGCGCATCCTGGTCAACGTCTCCGGACGAGGCGACAAGGACATCTTCACAGTCGCCGAGCACCTGGGAGTGAAGCTGTGACTTCCACGGCGCTCAAGTTCGCTCTGAACCTCGGGGCGGCAATCGTGCTTTTCGTGGCGTTTCGGACGCTGTTTGGGCTCATTCCCGCTCTCCGGGAGCCCATTCTCTCGGACTGGGGCGGTGCCGAGTTGCTCGCGCTGTTCCTCGCGCTGTACCTGACGGCAATTGCTCGACGCCGCCTGCCCTTGTTCCGCATGCGAGCCGACCAGCCATGACGCGACTCTCCTCCGCTTTTGCCAAGGGCCACCCCGCCCTCGTCACTTTCATCACCGCCGGCGACGGAGATACCGCGGCCAATCTCGACGCGTTAGTAGAAGGCGGCGCGGACGTGATCGAGCTAGGCATGCCGTTTACCGATCCGATGGCCGACGGCCCCGCTATTCAGGCCGCCAACTTGCGCAGCTTCGACCAAGGCACGACCACGCAGGATGTGCTCACCATCGCGCGCGAGTTCCGCCAGCGCCACCCCGAGGTGCCCTTGGTCCTGATGGGCTATGCGAACCCGATGATCCGCCGCGGGCCCGATTGGTTCGCCGAGCAATGCCGGGCATCCGGGGTTGACGGGGTGATCTGCGTCGACATCGCGCCCGAGGAGGACCAGGAACTCGGCCCCGCCTTGCGCGGCGCCGGAGTGGACTTGATCCGCCTCGCCACGCCGACGACCGATGCAGCGCGACTTCCTGCGGTGCTCGACGGTTCAAGCGGCTTCCTCTACTACGTCTCGGTCGCCGGCATAACCGGCAAGCAGCAGGCAGCACTCGACTCGATCGAAGGCAATGTCGCGCGCATCAAGCGCTCGACTGACCTGCCGGTAGCGGTGGGTTTCGGCGTCCGTTCGCCCGAACAGGCAGCGGCTATCGCTCGCGTAGCAGATGGGGTGGTGGTCGGCTCGGCCCTGGTCGAGCTGGTCGGCGAGCACGGAGATCAGGCGCCCCCGCATGTTCTTGCCCTTACGCGCGCTCTTGCACAGGCGGTGCATTCCGCCGAAAGGCAACCCGCATGAACTGGCTTTCCCGCGTCCGCAATTCGCTGTCCGCATTCGCCAAAAAGCGCGACACGCCCGATGATCTGTGGATCAAATGCCCGCGCTGTCAGGACATGCTGTTCACGCGCGAGTATGAGGCGAACCTCAGCGTCTGCCCTCGCTGTGAGCACCACGGCCGGATCGGTGCTGAGACCCGCCTCGCCCAGTTGATGGACGAAGGCTACCAGCTCCTGCCGGCGCCGCAGGTGCGGGAAGATCCCCTTAAGTTCCGCGACTCGAAGAAGTACACCGACCGGCTCAAGCAAGCGCGCGCGGCAACGCAGCGCGAGGATGCCTTTATCGCCGCCCTAGGCACGATCGACGGCCGACAGGCGGTGGTCGGGGTGCAGGACTTCAATTTCATGGCCGGCTCGATGGGCATGGCTGTCGGAGAAGCCTTCTGCGCCGGCGCGCAGAAGGCGCTTGATACCGGCTGCGGCTACGTGGTCGTCACCGCCGCGGGCGGCGCGCGCATGCAGGAAGGCATTCTCAGCCTGATGCAGATGCCGAAGGCCACGGTGATGACGCGGCGGCTCAAGGAGGCCGGGCTTCCTTACATCGTTATCCTGGCCGATCCGACCACCGGCGGGGTCACCGCCAGCTATGCTATGCTGGGCGACGTGCACATTGCCGAACCCAATGCGCTAATCGGCTTTGCCGGTCAGCGCGTGATCCAGGAAACGATCCGCGCTCAACTTCCCGAAGGGTTCCAGCGTGCGGAGTACCTGCACAAGCACGGCATGGTGGATATGGTCGTGGCGCGGAAGGATCTGAAGGTGACGCTAGCCAAGATCCTCGATTACCTGACGCCCGCCCAAGCGGCCTGAGAACTCAATGGCCAAGGATTTCGCGGCCTCGGACGATCCGACCGTCCAGGCTCAGCTCGACCGCCTCGCGGCGCTGTCGCTCCCCCAGGGCCGCCTCGGGCTCGACGTCATTCACGAGCTGCTGCGGCGGCTCGGCGAACCGCACAAGCGCTTGCCCCCGGTGTTCCACGTCGCGGGGACCAACGGCAAGGGCTCGACCTGCGCCTACCTGCGCGCAATCCTCGAGGCTGAAGGCCTCACCGTCCACGCCGCGATCAAGCCGCACCTCGTGCGCTACAACGAGCGCATCCGCATCGCCGGCGAGCTGGTGTCGGACCCGGAGCTCGCCTCGCTTCTCAAGGAAGTGCTCGATCTCGGCGAAGACCTCGGCCCGAGCTTCTTCGAAGTCACCACCGCTGCCACGTTCCTCGCCTTCGCCCGCCATCCGGCCGATGCCTGCATCATCGAGGTCGGCCTCGGCGGCCGGTTCGACGCGACCAACGTGCTCGACCAGCCCGCGGCCTGCGGCATCGCCACGCTCGGCATCGATCACGAAGCCTTCCTGCTCGTCCCCGAGGACGGCGTGCCGCAAGAACCGATGTGCCGTATCGCCTTCGAGAAAGCCGGCATCGCCCGCCCCGGCTCGCCGCTGGTGACGCAGAGCTACGCCGGCGACGTAGCCATGGAGATCGAGCGTCGCGCCGGCCTCACCGGTGCCCCGCTCCACATGCGCGGCCGCGACTGGTGGGCGGAAGTCGGCGACGAAGCGATCGAATACCGCGACCGCCACGGCGCGCTGACCCTTCCCCTGCCGAAGCTCCCCGGCCGCCATCAGGGCGACAACGCCGCGCTGGCGGTCGCCATGCTGCGCCATCAGGACCGCATCACCGCATCCGCCGCGGCCATGGCGGAAGGCGTCCGCAGCGCCCGCTGGCCCGCGCGGCTGCAGCTCCTGGGCAGCGGCCCGCTGACCGCGCTCGCCCCCGGCCGCGAAGTCTGGCTCGACGGCGGCCACAATGCCGACGCCGGCCTCGCCATCGGCCGCCACTTCGCCGGGCAGCCGCTGCACCTCGTCATCGGCATGCTATCCAACCGCTACCCGAAGGCCGTCATCGACCCGCTCGAAGACCGTCTGGCGAGCGTCACCGCGGTGCCGATCGAAGGCAGCGAAAGCCACGGCGCCGAAGCCTTCCCCGGCGCCCGCTGGGCCACCGACGTCGCCGACGCGCTGAGCAGCCTCCCCGACGACGGCCTGCCGGTCCTGATCGCCGGCTCGCTCTACCTTGCCGGCAAAGTGCTCGCAGCGAACGAGGAAGTGCCGGACTAACGCCCATCCACAGCGGGGAGTGCGCGACTAAGTCTCATCCAAAAGCTTTGGCTTCATCGCGAGGCTACATAGCGCCATTACAATCAGCAGCGGCACGAGAACTTTGGCGTGGGCGATCAAGCCGCCATTTTCGGGTCTAAGGCCATAATAGGTCACTATGGCAGCAAGGGGCACCCAGAATACCTTATCGAACTGGAGCCGAGCGTCGCAGCCGGCGCAGTCGAAAGGTTTCCCCAATCCCCACTGCGTCCGCCGAAATGGGACGGGGTGACGGCACTTCGGACAACGCGGCCCGATCATCACGCTGGGTCGGCTCGCGCGTCCCCCTCGCCGATTTCGCCCGCCGTCCCCATGGCGGCATCGACTAGGCCGGTTCGCATCATCCACCAGAACAGGAGGATTCCCGGAAGCGCGAGAATGGTCGTGAGAATGTAAAAGTTCACATAACCGAGCGCCTCAATGAGACTGCCCGCGGTCGTGCCGGTTAGGAACCGGCCGACAATGCTCGCTCCCGCGCTGATCAACGCGTATTGGGCGGCCGTGAAGCGCAGATCGCAAAGTGCGGAGAAATAGGCGACCACCACGACGCCGCCATATCCGCTCGCAAAGTTCTCGAAGCCGATTGCTGCGGCCATCCCGAAGTTCGAGTGCCCCAGGGATGCGAGCCCCGCGAAGCTGAGGTTGGATACGGCCATCAAGATCAGCGCAATCAGCACTGACCGCTTGAGCCCTAAACGCGCATAGAGGATGCCGCCGACGAACACGCCGACGATCAGCGCCCAAAAGCCGATCCCGACATCGTAGATCGCGATCTCGTCGTTGCTAAAGCCAAGGTCGTCGAACAGAAGCCGGAAGGTCAGGTTCGCCAGCGTGTCGCCGATCTTGTGCACGAGGATGAAGGCCAGGACGAGGAACGCTCCGCTCCGCCGGAAGAACTCAGCGAATGGGCCGGCCACGGCGCTCCACATCTCGGCAAGGCCACGCTTGGCCACCACGATCTGTCGCCTTGCAGGTTCTCCCAACACGAGCGCGGTCAACATGGCAGGGAGCGCGAATACCGCGCATGTCATGTAAGCAGCTTCCCAACCCCAACGCGCGGCAACGACAAGCGCCAGCGCCCCTGCTCCCGCCGCGCCGATCCGCCACCCGTATTGGCTCATTCCGGACCCGGTGCCGAGTTGATAGGGTTTCAGCGTCTCGATGCGATAAGCGTCGATGACAATGTCGAAAGTCGCACCGGCTACGCCCAATAAGACGGCCGATGTCGCGGTCCAGACAATGTCAGCCCTAGGGTCTGCCAGCGCGAGATTTATGGTGGCGGCGATGACAAAAAGCCCGACCACGATCATCCACGAGACGCGCTGGCCGAGCCTTCCTATCAAAGGAAGCCTCACGCCATCCACGATCCAGGCCCACAGGAACTTGAGGTTGTAAACGAGGAACGCCAGCGTGAACGCAGTTATGGTCGACTTCTCGATGCCATCCTGGGCCAAACGGGTGGTCAGCGTCGCGGCGAGAAGCGCAAACGGAAAGCCCGATGAGACGCCGAGAAAGAAGGCGGCGAGTGACTCCTTCTCCAGATAGGGCATAACCGATTGCCACAGATTGCGCCGTTGCGATGGCTCGATCGTCGCTTCGGTCATCCGGAACTCCCTCCTGAAGGTGGCGGCACCCTAACCGCGTCGACGATATTGGGAAGGCTGGATGAACCGGCGCTCAACAGTTAAGGCGCGCGGCATGCCCGCTTCCGACAAGCCCGCCGGCGAACGTATCGCCAAACTGCTCGCCCGCGCGGGGGTGGCGAGCCGGCGCGAGGTCGAGCGGATGA
>JAJUJV010000155.1 GCA_029265155.1 Altererythrobacter sp.
GCGAGACCTGATCGAGCCGCTCGATGCGGCGGAGATGCTGGCGCTGACCGAACGGTGGATCGCGATCAATAGCGGCACCGGCAATCTTCCCGGCCTGGCGCAGCAGGCCGAGGAACTTGCCGCCGCGTTCGCAGCACTCCCCGGAGACATCGCCCTGCGCGAGGGCGGAGGCGTTCATTCGGTGGATTCCGAAGGACACACGGTAGCGGTCGAGCACGGCCGCCACTTGGTGCTGCGGGTACGCCCGCAAGCCGAGCGCCGGTTCCTGCTGACCGGGCACATGGACACCGTCTATCCACCCGAACACCCGTTCCAGCACGGACGTTGGATCGACACAGACACCTTCAACGCCCCGGGCGCCGCCGACATGAAGGGCGGCCTGGCGGTAATGCTGGCGGCGCTTCGTGCGTTCGAAGCCACTCGCCCGCACGCCGGATACGACGTGCTGATCAATGCGGACGAAGAAACCGGTTCACCATCCTCAGCAAGGCTGATCGCGGAATTGGCTCGAGGCAAAACGGCGGCTCTGACCTACGAGCCGGCTGCCCTGCCCGACGGCACTTTGGCGCACGAGCGGGGCGGCAGCGGTAACTTCAGTCTGGTAGTCAGTGGCCGCTCGGCGCACGCGGGGCGCAATCCGCAAGATGGCCGCAACGCGGTGGTGGCGGCGGCAGCATTGGCGCTCGAGCTGAAAGCTCTCGAGCACGATGCGCTGAGTGTCAATCCGGCACGGATCGATGGCGGCTCCGCCAACAACGTCGTCCCCGATAAGGCTGTGCTGCGCTTCAATATCCGCCCGAAAAGCGCTGCCGCCGCCGAGACATTCACGGTCGATCTCGCCGCACTGCTCCATCAAGTCGAAGGCGCACATGATGTGACGGTAGAGGTACATGGCGGGATCACCCGACCGCCGAAGCCAGTGGATGATCGGGCCCAGGCGCTGTTTGATCTCGTCCGACACGCAGGCGCCGCCCTGGGGCAAGACATTCGCTGGCAGCCCAGTGGCGGGGTTTGCGACGGCAACAACATCGCCGCCTGCGGCGTCCCGGTGGTCGACACGATGGGCGTGCGTGGGGGAGCCATCCACTCACCCGACGAGTACCTGATCGTCTCCTCCTTGGCTGAGCGCGCCGCCTTGTCGGCGCTTGTCCTTCATCGTCTTGAAGCCGGAGCCTTGGCATGAGCTACCGCCTGCGCGCCGCCCGCCTGGCCGATTTGGAAGCCCTTTACGAACTGGCTAAGCTTACCGGCGGTGGCTTCACCAACCTTCCGCCCGATCGGGCGACACTGACCAAAAAGCTGGCTCGAGCCGAAGCGGCTTATGCAAATCCGGTTGACGGTCTAGGCGACGACGAATTCGTCCTGGTGCTCGAACGCCCCGATGGAGGTGGCGTGCGCGGCACCTGCCAGATGATGACCCAGGTCGGGCAGCAGTGGCCGTTCTACTCCTATCGGCTAACCACCCTGACGCAGCATTCGGCCGAATTGGGACGCACGGTCCGGGCCGAGATGCTGAACCTGGTGACAGACCTTGAAGGGTCGAGCGAAGTCGGCGGCCTATTCTTGCACCCAAACGAACGGGCCGGGGGACTGGGCCGGCTGCTGGCCCGGAGCCGCTACCTGTTTATCGCCATGCACCGCGGGCGGTTCTCCGACCGGATCTTGGCGGAGTTGCGCGGCGTGCAGGACGAGCGTGGCGGATCGCCGTTCTGGGACGGTGTGGCGGGACGCTTCTTCGGGATGAGCTTCCAGGAAGCCGACTATTTCAACGCGATCAACGGCAACCAGTTCATCGCTGATCTCATGCCCAAACACCCGGTCTACGTCGCTATGCTCAGCGACAGCGCCCGAAGCGCGATCGGCGTGCCGCATCCCTCGGGGCGGGCGGCAATGCGGATGCTCGAGGAAGAAGGCTTCTCCTATCAAGGCTACATCGACATCTTCGACGGCGGCCCGACGATGACGGCAGAGACGGACCGGGTGAAGAGCGTTGCCGCAGCGAAATCGGCGACGGTCACTTCGATCGATGGTCAGGAAGGAAACAGAGTCATCCTTGCGGCGGGTCGCCTCGCGAGCTTTCGCGCCTGCTACGCGACCGCTCAGGCGAGGGAGGGCGGCCTTGCAATCGGCCGGGAAGCAGCCGGCATGCTAGGAGTCTCCCCCGGCGATACCGTCTGGTGGGTGCCGCGATGAGCCTGGTCGAGATCAATTTCGACGGGATCGTTGGGCCGAGCCACAACTACGCCGGCCTCAGCATCGGCAACCTTGCGGCCACCGCCCATGCAGGCCGTATGTCCGACCCGCGCAGGGCCGCGCTGGAAAGCTTGGAAAAGATGCGCCGCAACCAAGCGCTGGGGCTGACCCAGGGCTTCTTCGTGCCGCCGCCCCGCCCCAACCCGGCCTGGCTGCGCGAACTGGCGGCCGATGAAAGAACGGACCGCGCGCTGATCGCGGGCGCCTGGTCGGCTTCGGCTATGTGGACGGCCAATGCCGCCACCGTGTCGCCGGCGCCCGATACGGCCGACGGCCGCTGTCACCTGACAGTGGCCAACCTGGTCACCATGCCGCATCGCGCGCATGAGTGGCCGGATACCTTGCGGCAGCTCGAACTTGCCTTTGCCGATCGACAGCATTTCTCGATCCATGGGCCGATCCCGGCATGTTTCGGCGACGAAGGAGCGGCCAATCACATGCGCTTGGCGCCCTCCCATAACCGGCCGGGAATCGAGATTTTCGTCTATGGGCGGCACGGGGGTCCGTTCCCCGTACGCCAGCACGAGCAGGCGAGCCGCATCGTCGCGCGGCGGCATGGCCTTGATCCGGATCGGGTGCTGTTCGCCGAACAGAGTGAGGACGCGATCGCTGCGGGGGCGTTTCATAACGACGTGGTCGCGGTGTCGAACGAGCTAGTGCTGTTCGCGCACGAGCGCGCCTTCGCGGAGCCTGAGCGGCTTTATGCCGCGATCCGAGAGAAGTTCCCCGAAGTTGCCATCATAGAAGTGCCGGACGCGGTAGTGAGCTTGAGAGAGGCAATCCGGACTTACTTGTTCAACGCACAGTTGGTGACACTGCCCACCGGTGGGCAGGCACTGGTGGTTCCCATCGAAGCCTGGGAAAGCGATACGGTCCGTAGCTTTCTGGACAAGCTGACCGAAGGCAATGGTCCGATCCGTCAGGCCATCCCGGTCGATGTGCGCCAATCGATGGCGAACGGCGGCGGACCGGCGTGCCTGAGGCTGCGGGTGGTCGCCGATCCCGGCACGGTGGACCCGCGCTTCCTGCTCGACGGACGGACTGCAGATACGATCGAGCAAACGATCCGCGAGCATTGGCCTGAACAGATTGACCCGTCTGACATCGGCAGCGAAGCCTTGGCCAAAGAGCTACTGGCCGCGCGGTCCACTTTGGTGGAACGGCTCGATTTGGAACAGTTGGCTTAAGGCTGCCCGGTCCGCTTTACATCGTTCCAGCAATTTACCACTGTTCGCCGCGGAACCTGCGGGCTGCTACGGTCATTGCCCATGCAGGCGTTAACGATCGGTTGGATGCATGCTGCGCAAAATCTCGAGGCTGTTTGTCATCAAGACCCGCTTCGAGGCCTTCCTGATCATCTATGCCTTGGCGCTGGGCGCGACCACGCGCGGGGCCCAATACCTGGAGCAGTTCCCTGGCTGGGGCGGATATCTGCTGTTCCTCGCGTGCACCGGCGCCGTGTTCCTGGCGGGGGCGAAAATCCTTGACTGCCTGAAATACGAGAAAGCAGCCGCAAAGCGGGCGAACGACAGCTAGGCGGGCTTTCCGGCGTAGATCAGCCGGCCTTTGCCGAGCGTTCCCATGACCGCTTCCACTTCGCCCAATTCGAACGCGAAGCAACCCTGGCTACGGCCGATGCGCCCCTGACGGGGAATCAACGCCGGATCGACGTACGGGGCGCCGTGGATGACGATCGCACGATCCATTGCCCTGTCGTTGTCGGGATCGAGGCCGATCAACCGCTGCGATCGTCCATACTTGCCGATATAGGGCTCTGCCGTGACGTATGCCCCACGCGAGGTCGCGTGCGAGCCATGCCTGTTCGAGAAGCTCTGCACCATTCCCGTGCCGGTGGGATCCGACCCGCTGCCGTGCGCGACGAGCCAGCTCCGTTCGATCTCCCCGGTCGCCACGTCCACGATGTGAAAACGCGGCTCACTCGAAGGAAGCGAGAAATCGACGACGGCGATCTTGTCGCGATAGGTGACTTGCGCCGAATGCGCCTTGAGCGCGGCCAGTGCCTCGGCGATCAGCGGCGGAACTTCAGCGCGCGGTGGCGGGGGGGCCGTCTCGGCCACGGTCACGGTTGCAGGCGGGAATGCTGCGACAGGACCCGCACCCGAAGCAGCGGGTGCCGAAACGCAGGAGGCGAGCGCGAAGCTCGCACCGGAAGCGAAAACGGCGCTGCGCAGGCAGCGAAAAGACAGATTCATGGTGCGACCCGATCCCGTGAGTGACTCGATCCCGCGGCCGCGCGGCTTGCTCGCCGACGATCCGCTGCGGTGTCCGCTCGCCCTTCCGCAATGACACGCTCAGGACGATTCCTCATGTGCGGGTGGGGGATTCTGTTGCTAGGCTCCCCCCAATTATCATCAGTTTTCCCCGGGGCGAGGACCGTCGAACCTGTCGGAACGCCAGTTCGCTCAATCCGCCCGAAGGTGGGGCGGTTCTGTTGCTAGGCCCGCCCCCGGCCCCCGGTTTCCGATTCTGTTACCCGGTTCGGTCCGAACCGTGCTCATAGCTTTGTAAGATCAGGCCGTTAGGCCGTCAGGTTACGCAGCGAGAGCAAGTGCTTCGTTGTCGTTGGCACTTGTGAGTTTTGAGCCTTTA
>JAJUJV010000056.1 GCA_029265155.1 Altererythrobacter sp.
CCACAGATGATCGACCGCCACCCGCTTGCCTGCCGGCATGGCGGAGAACTTCGTCAGTTCCGCAAAAGCGAGCCCCTGTTCGAGCGGCTCGGCGATCTGCTCTGCCTCTTTTGGAGGAGATGAAAACGAGGCGACTTTCGAGCGTGCCTCTTCTTCGTCCATTCCGCAGGCCAGTGCGCGGACCGTCACGGAAGGGCGACCGGAAGGGGAATGGGTACCGATCAAACATATAACCTCGACGGATCGGTCCGCGGTGGCGGTGGCGGAGGTAAGCCAGTCATCGAGCTGTGGGGCGGCTTCCGCAGCGAAAGTGAGGCTTCTGGCAAATGCCGTCGGCGGGAGGCTCCGCAGCTCAAGCTGATAGGCAGTGATGACGGCAAAGAAACCCGGGCCGCCACCTCGGGCCGCCCAAAACAGATCGGCATGATCCCGTTCGTTGGCCACGACGATATCGCCATCGGCCGTGACCATTTCGACGGCGCTGACGTTTGCGCAGGCTGGTCCCCATTCCCCCGCATTCCAGCCGAAGCCGCCCGCGAGAATATAACCGCTCAATGCCACGTCCGCACAGTGGCCAATCGGGAAAGCATAGCCTCGCTCAGACAAGCGCTCGATAAGCTGGCCACCGGTCACCCCTGCGCCGACCCAGGCGGTGCGCGTATCGTCGTCTATCGCGATGTCGCCGAGCCCGGCGAGATCGAGCAGCAGGCCCCCATCACGAAGTGCGGCCGCTTCATAGTGATGGCCGCTGCCACGCGGCGAGATCTTCAGCTTGTGCCCGGCAGCATAACGCACGGCATCCGCCACCTCGCGAGCCGAGCTTGGGAATGCGATGAGATCGGGCGTACGCGTGCGATCCAGGCGCTTGTTCCAGATCAACCGCTCGCATGTAGTACCGAATTTGGGTGATTCACGCCCAAGGGCAAACGGTAAGTCGTCTAAGCGGAGAGCCACGTCGCCCTAAGCGAACACCTCGTCGAACAGTTCCAGCATGGCCGCCCAGCTCTGGCGGTCTGCGCTGGCATCGTAGGCGGTGGCTGGGTTTTCCGTGGGCGCCGGATTGGTGAAGCCGTGCTTGACGCCGCTGTACGAATGGAAGTGCCAGTCGGCTTCGGCAGCATCCATCTCCTCCCAGAAGGCGATCACCTGACTGCGGGGCACCATCGGATCGGCATCGCCGTGGCAGACGAGGATGCGAGCAGTGATCTGCCCTGGCTCCGCCGGCAGCCCGGTATCGAGCAAGCCGTGAAAGCTCACCACAGCCTCGAGCGGAGCGCCGTCTCGCGCCAGCTCGAGCGCAGCCTGTCCGCCCATGCAGAAGCCGATCGCGGCAAGCGGCAATCCTTGCGCTTCCGGCAAAGTTACGAGTGCTTTGAGCGCTGCCTTGAGGCGCCGGCGATATACAAGCGGGTCAGGCCGTATCTCGGCGGCAAGCTGTCGGGCCTCGTCGAAACTTCCTGGCATCCGGCCGTAGAAGTCCGCGATCAGCGCGAGATAGCCTTGTTCGGCCAGCGCTCGCGCCTTGTGCTCCACCGAAGGCGTCGCATTCATGATCGTCGGGAGGACCAGCACCGCCGCACGAGGAGGTCCATGCGGCCGCGCCAGCGCCCCGCGTAGCGATGCTTCGCCGTCCCGGTAGGTGACGTCAGTCAGATCCATGTCTTCTCACAGGCTCCCTACGGCGAATGGCTGGCGACTGGCCAGTTTACTCGGTCGGCAGGAAATCGGGGACGGAGAGGTAGCGCTCGCCCGTGTCGTAGTTGAAGCCCAACACCTTAGCGCCGGCGCCGAGTTCGGGCAGCTTCTGGGCAATGGCGGCCAGCGTTGCTCCGCTGGAGATGCCGACCAACAACCCCTCCTCGCGCGCGCAGCGGCGAGCCATCTCCTTGGCTGCTTCGGGTTCGACCGTGATCGCGCCATCGATGGCTTGGGTGTGGAGGTTGGCCGGGATAAAGCCCGCCCCAATCCCTTGGATAGGATGCGGGCCGGGCTGGCCGCCGGAAATGACCGGAGAAAGGGTCGGCTCCACCGCATAAGCTTTGAGCGCGGGCCAGGCCTTCTTCAGCTCCTCTGCGCAGGCGGTGAGGTGGCCGCCGGTGCCCACGCCGGTGATCAGCGCGTCAAATGGAGAGTCGGCGAAATCGCGCAGAATCTCGGCCGCCGTAGTTTCAGCGTGGATTCGCACGTTCGACCCGTTCTCGAACTGCTGGGGCATCCAGCCGCCTTCGGTTTGGTCGACCAATTCCTGAGCGCGGGCGAGGGCCCCCTTCATCCCGAGTTCCTTCGGGGTCAGGTCGAAGGTAGCGCCATAGGCCAGCATCAGCCGGCGCCGCTCCAGGCTCATCGATTCCGGCATCACCAGGACGAGCTTGTAGCCCTTGACCGCCGCGACCATCGCCAGGCCGATGCCGGTGTTGCCGCTGGTCGGTTCGATGATCGTTCCGCCGGGCTTGAGCGCGCCCGACTTCTCCGCATCTTCCACCATTGCCAGCGCGATGCGGTCCTTAATTGATCCCGCCGGGTTCGCCCGCTCGCTCTTCACCCAGACTTCATGGTCGGGAAACAGCCGCGCCAAGCGGATGTGCGGGGTGTTGCCGATCGTCTCGAGGATGCTGTTGGCCTTCATGCTGCGGGCTCCTTTCGGGTGTCTTCGTGCAAGTAGGTCGGGGCGAACGTCCTTGCTTTACGCAGCTCAGGAAAGATCCAGGCCCAGACGGCAGTCACCACTACCGCACCGACGCCGCCAAAGACAACTGCGCCGGTGACCCCCATCACGCCGGCCATCAGTCCGGCGCGCAATTCGCCAAGTTCGTTCGAGGCTGAAACGGCGAGGCCTGAGATGGCCGAGACCCGGCCTCGCTTGTCGTCGGGCGTGTTGAGCTGGATCAGCGAGTTGCGGATGAATACCGAGACCATGTCGGCAGCGCCGAGCAGCGCAAGCATCGCCAGCGAGAACATGAAGTTGCGGGAAACGGCGAAGACGACCGTGGCCGCGCCGAATATGACCACGGCCCACAGCATCTTGACGCCGACGTTGCGCTCGATCGGCCGCCATGACAGCCAGGCTGCCACGAGGGCCGCGCCTGCCGCCGGCGCACCGCGCATCAGGCCCAAGCCTTCAGGCCCCACTTCCAGAATGTCGCGCGCAAAAACCGGCAGCATCGCCGTCGCGCCGCCGAGCAGAACGGCGAACAGGTCGAGCGAGATGCAGCCGAGCAGGAACCGTTCGCGCCAGACGAAGCGGAACCCTTCGGCGATCTGCTTCAGGGGCTGGCGCCGCGAGCCGGTGTGCTGCGCCCGCACCGGTCGGACGCTCGAGATCAGCAGACCGGAGACGAGCAGCATCGCGGCCGAAACGGCGTAGGGCAGAGATTCATCCCACGCGAACAGCAGTCCGCCACCGGCCGGCCCTACGACCGTGCCGACCTGCCAGGCGATGGAGCTCAGCGCGATGGCCTTGGGCAGCAGGCGGGGCGGGACGATGTTCGGAGCAATCGCGCTCAGCGCCGGTCCGTTGAACACGCGGGCGGCGCCGTGGGCCGCGGCCAGCGCGAACAGGATCGGCAACGTCAAAGCGTCGCGCCAGGTGAACAGCGCCAGCAGCACGGCGATCGCGCAGTCGATAAGGTTGGCGAAGAGCACCACCCGGCGGCGGTCGAACAAGTCGGCAGCGACGCCTGCCACAGGGGTCAGCACGAACAACGGCACGAACTGCGCCAGCCCCAGCAGCCCCAGCATGAACGCGGCTGTGGCCCGGTCCATGCCGTAATCGGCGCGCGCCACGTCGTAAGTCTGGTAGCCGATCAGGACCACCATCGAGAGCGTGGCGAATGTCGCCAGGAAACGCGCCAGCCAGAAACGCCGATAGTCGGCGATCTGCAAGGGTGAACTAAGCTGGTTGGACGGGTCGGGCGCGGCGTCGGTCACCCGCCGGCCATGGCAGGCGGTCCGCAGAGTGCCAAGCCATCAGAATCTTGGAGCGAGTTGAGCCCTGCTTGCCGCGCTCGTTCGCGGAGCGTCAGCCGCGGCGACGGAGGCGGGGGTTGGGCTGCAGTTCCTCGATCATGGCCATGAAGTCATCGAGACGGACGATGCGCTCGAACTGAAAGCCGGCGCGGTCTCCGGCCATCCAGATGCAGTACGCCTCGATGCGCCCGATCACCGGCAGCCGCACGATCACCCGATCTCCGCGCGCGAAAGAGGGAGAGCTCTCGCCGAGGCCGTCCACCATGAAACCGTGAGCGGACAAGTTGCAGATATGAAGCTTGATGTCGCCGATCGTACGGTGCTCGCCGATGACCGGATAATCGACCGGATGGCGCGCCGCGCGGCGCATGTCCGGCACTGACAGCTGGGCTCCGCCTGCCATTTCTTATGACCTCTTTTTCGACCCCGAACGAGAGGCTGGAATGGCAGGAAAGGTTGGAGAAAGGGTAAAGGGTCCCCTCAGGTGCCGCGCAGGATTGCGTGCCGCTTGCGGCCGAGGCTGAGCTTGCGCTCCTCGCCGGCGGGAACGGTCACTAGAAAGGCGGGATCGTTCATCGGCTCATCGTCGATCCGCACCGCGCCCTCGGCAATCTTGCGCTTGGCTTCCCCGTTGGAGGCGGTGAAGCCCACGGCGGTGCAGGCGGCGCCGAGGCGGATGCCTTCGCTGGGTACTTCCAGAACCGGCAGGTCTTCACCCAGGCCGCCGCTGCCGAAAGTCGCAGCCGCCGTGGCTTGTGCGGAACGGGCCGCTTCCTCGCCGCGCACCAGCTTGGTCACTTCGTTGGCGAGCACGATCTTCGCGTCGTTGATCTCGGCGCCTTGCAGAGCTTCCAGTCTGGCGATCTCTTCCAGGGGCACATCGGTGAACAGGCGCAGGAACTTGCCCACGTCGCGGTCGTCGACGTTCCGCCAATATTGCCAGAAGTCGTAGGCAGGGAGCATGTCGTCGTTCAGCCAGACGGCGCCGGCGACGGTCTTGCCCATCTTGCTGCCGTCGGCGGTGGTCAGCAGCGGAGTGGTCACTCCGAAGACTTCGACACCATCCATCCGGCGGGAGAGCTCGACGCCGTTGACGATGTTGCCCCATTGGTCGGATCCGCCCATCTGCAGACGGCATCCATGACGCTGCGCGAGTTCACGGAAGTCGTAGGCCTGCAGAATCATGTAATTGAATTCGAGGAACGATAGCGACTGCTCCCGCTCCAGCCGCTGCTTCACCGAATCGAAGCTCAGCATCCGATTGACCGAAAAGTGCTGGCCGACCTCGCGCAGGAACGGGATGTACTCCAGGCGGTCGAGCCAATCGGCGTTGTCGAGCATGATCGCATCGCTCGCTCCGTCGCCGAAGGTCAAAAACCGCTCGAACACGCGTTTGATCGACGCCACGTTGGCCGCAATCGTGTCTTCGGTGAGGAGCTTGCGCGCCTCGTCCTTGAAGCTCGGGTCCCCGATCTTGCCGGTCCCGCCGCCCATCAGCACGATCGGCTTGTGTCCGGCCTGTTGCAGACGCCGGAGGAGCATGATCTGGACCAGGCCGCCGACATGGAGCGACGGTGCGGTCGGATCGAAGCCGATATATCCGGGCACCACCTGCCGCTGTGCGAGGGCATCGAGACCCTCGGCGTCGGTTAGCTGGTGGATATAGCCGCGTTCGTCGAGTAGACGCAGCAGTTCGGATTTGTAGTGGCTCATGGCGCTCCTCGTGTGGCGCGGGCGCCTAGCACGCAAGGGACTTCATGCAAACGTATCCGCTGGCGCCGCATCCTTCCCATCCGCCCGCCTCGATCACGAAAGTCGAAGCGCGCATTATCGGCGCAGACGCTTCCTGGCTGCGCGTCCGGTGGCGGATCGAGGGGACGCAGCAGCTCGTCGTGCCGCCGTTTGCCGGGAAGGGGAGGGCCGACGAACTTTGGCGCACGACCTGCTTCGAGCTGTTCCTGAAACCGAGCGGCGGCGAGGCTTACTGCGAGTTGAACTTGTCGCCGTCAGAGCGCTGGAACGTATATGATTTCGACGGCTACCGAGAGGGGATGCGCGAACGCGCTTTCCCCCGGGAGCCTGAATGCACGCTGCGCCTGGGAAGCAGCTTCGCGATCTTCGATGCGGCCATACCCGCGGCAGGTCTTCCGTCGGCCAAATGCGCGATGGGACTGTGCGCGGTGCTGGAAGAGCAAGGCGGAACCAAATCGTACTGGGCTATGGCCCACCCGGACGCTGAGCCCGACTTTCACGCGCCGGCTTGCTTCGCTGCCGAGCTTGCGGCACCGGCAATGCCATGAAGTTCGGGATCGACCGGCTGCTTGCGGAGCCGGATCTCAGGAAGCCTCTCGAAGGCAAGCGCGTGGCGCTCGTGGCGCATCCGGCCTCGGTAACGGAGGACCTCACCCACTCGCTCGACGCGCTCATTGCAGTGGGGATCAACGTCACCGCCGCGTTCGGGCCGCAGCACGGCATCAAGGGTGACAAGCAGGACAACATGGTCGAGACCGCGGACGAGGTCGACCCGCGCTACGGCATCCCGCTGTTCAGCCTCTACGGCGAGGTGCGCCGCCCAACCGAACAGATGATGGGCACGGCGGACGTGTTCCTGTTCGACCTGCAGGATCTCGGCTGCCGCATCTACACGTTCTGCACGACGCTGCTCTACCTGCTCGAAGAAGCGGCAAGGCATGGAAAGAGCGTGTGGGTGCTCGATCGCCCCAATCCCGCTGGGCGGCCGGTCGAGGGCACGCTGCTGCTGCCGGGGCAGGAGAGTTTCGTCGGCGCCGGTCCGATGCCGATGCGGCACGGCCTGACGATGGGCGAAATGGGTGCATGGTTCGTCGGCCACTTCGGCTTGGAGGTGGACTACCGCGTCGTCGGGATGGACCGCTGGAGCCCGGATGCGGCGCCGGGTCACGGGTGGCCGGAAAGCCGTATCTGGATCAATCCCAGCCCCAATGCCGCCAGCCTCAACATGGCGCGGGCCTATGCCGGCACCGTGATGCTAGAAGGGACGACGCTCAGCGAGGGGAGGGGAACCACCCGGCCCCTCGAGGTCCTGTTCGGCGCGCCCGACATCGATGCCAAAGCCGTGCTGGCGGGTATGGAAAAGCTCGCGCCGGAATGGTTGGTTGGCTGTGCCCTGCGCGAATGCTGGTTCACCCCGACCTTCCACAAGCACGCCAATGAACTCTGTCACGGCCTGATGATCCACGCCGAAGGACGCTTCTACGGTCATGCGGCTTTCCGGCCATGGCGGCTCCAGGCGCTGACGTTCAAGGCAATCCGGAACCTTTATCCCGATTACCCGATCTGGCGCGACTTCCCCTACGAGTACGAGTTCGACCGCCTGGCGATCGATGTAATCAACGGCGGGCCCGCTTTGCGAGAATGGGTCGACGATGCGGCCGCCCTACCTGGCGACCTCGATAGGCTTGCAAGCCGCGACGAAGCGGCGTGGCGCGAGGAGATCGCGCCGCTGCTGCTCTACTGAGACGGGATCGGAATCAGCCCCGTCTCGGCGGGTGGTTCGGGAAGCGGGCGCAGTTCGCCCGACATCGACAGCAGCATGTCGCAGTCATCGACTGAGATATCGACCGCGCGGAACAGCGGCGGCGGATTCGGACCGGCGGGTTCTCGGCGGAACTCGGCCTCGTCGTCGCGCCCATCAGCCGTCACGATCTTGGGGTCGCACCGCCGGTCCGGGTTGATCACGGGGGTGGGGGCATTGTCGAGAGCCGGCTGTTCGGTGACGGCCCGGTCACGCTCGGGCGCCGCGGCGGAGGACAGCACCTCCTCGTCCGCGGGCGGCGCCGCGCCAACCAGGGCAATGGCAAGAACCGCGAGAAGCAGCTTCATTCCGCAGTCTCCTTGTCGCGCTCAGATACCATCGAACCGAGCGATCTGCCAAGCTGCCCGCCGCATCGGCCTTTGACCCGCTTCGGCCGCCCGCTAGACACCTTACAAGATCAAGGGAGAGACGATGCTCAAACTCTATAGTTTCGGCCCAATGGCAAACTCGATGAAGCCGATGCTCACGCTGTTCGAGAAGTTCGAGTTCGGACGCGACTTTACGGTCCATCGGCTGGAACCGTCCAAGTTCGAGCATCACTCCGACTGGTATAAGGCGATTAACCCGCGCGGCCAGGTTCCGGCGCTCGAAGACAGCGGCCGTATCGTGACGGAAAGTACCGTAATCTGCGAATACCTCGAAGACGCTCACCCAGCCGAGGTAAAGCTGCGGCCGGATGACGCGTGGGACCGCGCACAGATGCGGGTATGGACCAAATGGGTCGATGAGTACTTCTGCTGGTGCGTCTCGACGATCGGCTGGCACCGCGGCGTCAGCCACATGGCCAAGGCGCTTTCGGACGCAGAGTTCGAAGAGCATCTGAAGAAGATCCCGGTGCCCGAGCAGCAAGTCAAATGGCGTCGCGCGCGCGAAGGATTCCCGCAGGACCTGCTCGACGAGGAAATGCGCAAGATCGGCGTCTCGGTCCGCAAACTTAACGATCATCTCGCCGATCACGAGTGGCTGGCGGGGGACATGTATTCGCTGGCCGACATCTGCAACTTCGCGATCGCCAACCGCATGCAGGACGGCTTCGCGGAGCTGGTAAACTCCGCCGACACGCCGCACCTGATCCGTTGGATCGAGCAGATCAACGCCCGGCCGCGGGTGCAGGAGATGTTCGCCCAAGTTCCGCGCGAACACTTGGGGCCGCCAAAGGGATAGCCGCTGCCGGTCCGGGCCGCCGCTCCGGTAAGTGGATTAACAGCCTGCTAACCAAATCTCGTTACTTCGACCTGCTGCGAGGGGTGGAGAAGCGCGCGCATGTTGCATCAGGTAATCAAAACGTCCGCGTCCGAAGCGGCAGACAGCATCTCGGCTAGCTGCAGCGAAGTGACGCTGGGCTGCTCCGATGTTTCGGGTTTGGTTCAGTCTGTTCTTGCCTCGTCGGAGAAGCTGCGGGCGGAACATACTGCGCTGCTCGGCACCGTCGCGACACTCAACGAAGACCAGGACCAAGTCGCGCAGGCGTGCGATGAATCGCGCCTGCTGTCGCAGCGCGCGATAGACCAGCTCGCTGAAGGCACCGACCACATTCGCGCCTCTTTGGCCGAGATCGGCAATCTGTTGGTGCTTGTGGATACGCTTACCCAACATGTCACCGGCTTTGCGGCCGCGATGGAGCAGGTCCGCCAATGCTCGCGCGACATCGATCAAATTGCCGAGACGACCAATATTCTCTCGCTGAACGCGGCGATCGAAGCGGCCCGTGCCGGTGATGCGGGCCGCGGCTTTGCAGTCGTGGCGAACGAAGTGAAGACGCTTGCCGGCAAGACGCGCAAAGCGACCGACGAAATCACGCGGACCATCGATGCGCTGGGAAGCGAGGCCGAACACGTCGTTGCGGAGATCGGCAAAGGAGTCGAAGTCCGCGACAACGCCCGCAACTCGGTGGCGCGGATCGAAGAGACGCTCGTAGGCGTCGGTGAAATGGTCAGCGAAGTCGACCGGCAGAACGATCAGATCGCTCAGGCCACCGGTGCCATCAGCGGTCACGTCAGCCGGCTACAACAGGTCCTCGCCTCGTTCAACGAGGCCGCTCAGGACAACGAAGGCAAGCTGGGCCGTGCACAAGAGCGGATGGATCAGCTCGAGGAAATGGCCAGCGTCATGTTCGATCAGGTCGTGCATGCAGGTCTGGCTCCCCGCGACATGGCCATGGTGGAGCGCGCGCAAGCGGCCGCCGACGAAGCGACGGCGCTCGTCATGGCCGCCCTGGCGGATGGCTCGCTTACTGAAGCGGCGTTGTTCGATGAGAACTACGTGGAGGTAATGGGCACCAATCCGCAGCTCTATCGAAACAGGTTCTGCGATTGGGCGGACGCTCACTGGCGGCCGATCCTGGACCGCGTGATGGCCTCCGATCCGAAAATCGTCGCGACGGTCTGCGACGATCGCAACGGCTTTCTGCCAACGCATCTGTCCGACCGCTCGCGCAAACCGACCGGCAATTACGCGCACGACCTGCAATACTGCCGGAACGGTCGAATCATCTACAATTCGATCGATCGCCGCATCAAGAACAGCGATGCTCCGTTCTCAATGGCCGTCTATCGTTACGAGGGCGACGGCGAGCAATACCGCGTTGTGCGCCTCGCCAGCGTGCCGATCGTCATCAACGGCCGGCGCTGGGGCGACTACGAGATTTCGTACGCTTTTTGATCTGCTGTCGACGCCATCGCGTCGACGAGCGGAGAATTGATGCGGCGCAGCAATTCTGTTGCCAGAAATGATGCAGTGCGGCATCAATGCTGGCGATGGAAGATACGGTAGTACTGGCGAGGCCAAGGATTGAGAACCTGCTTGAAGCCCTTGGCGAGCAGGCGGGCGACATCGCAGTTCGATGCAGCAATACCGGAGGCATCGTAGGTCGCCTCAACCGCCAGATATCGACAGAGGCCGATCGGCTCGGCGAGCTTCTGAGCGCCATGGCCGCTCTCAACGACTGCCGGACTGAGCGTGCCACGGCAACGGCGGAACTTCTCCAGACAGCTAAAGTCGCGTCGGAAGTGCTGGAACGGGGCAAGGACGTTGCCGAACGTTCGCTCAACGAAGTTTCGCGACTGATCGCCGACATCAGCAACCTTGATGGACAGCTGCAGGTTTTTCTAGACACCTTGGGAACGATTGGCGGAATTGCCAGGACCCTCAGTCAGATTGCTGAGCAAACCGAACTGCTGAGCTTCAATGCCCGCATCGAAGCGGCGCGCGGCGGGGAGGCGACGGCGCCGTTCGAAGTGCTCGCCACGGAAATCCGCCGGCTTGCTGCCACCACTTCCGAATCGTCCACGCAGGTGGCGCGCAATATTGCCCGGGTTGAGCAGACGGCCGGCGCGTTGATCGGCACTCTCAAGTCCCACATCGCCAGCGGACGCGAGACCACGCAGCATATCGACGCCGTGGGCCAAGTTCTGACCGAGATGGCGGCGCTGGTCGAACAGTTCCATGACCGTTCGCAGTCGATCGCTGCCAGCAATCTTCGCGCAGAGGCTGAGGTTGCCAAAGTGGATGCGGGCTTGATCGAATTCCGGCAGGTCGCCGCCGAGAGCGCCCGTCGCGCCGAACAGGCGCGGGCAGAGCTCGACGCGCTGGAAACGCACGCCAATGACATGCTCAATCAGGTCGCCCATGGCGGCGTGGAAACGCGCAACACGGCTTTCATTGAACTGGCCACCAAGGGGGCGGATGAAATTGCCGCTCTGATCGAAGGCCATCTCTCGACTGGAGAACTCGCGCTGTCCGCCCTGTTCGACACCGAGTATCGCGCTCGTCCGGACACTGAGCCGGTGCAGTACGACAATCGGTTTGCTGATTTTGCCGACCGGCACATCCGCCCGCTCCTTGATCGGCATACCTGGCAGCACGATGCCATTGTCGGTTGCTGCTTGATTGACATGAACGGGTATCTGCCCACCCACATTACGGAACGGAGCCAGAGGCAGATCCCTGGCAACCGGCTGCGAAACCTCGAATTCAGCCGCAATCGCCAGATCTTCATGGACGATCAGACCAGGCGGGCACTGCACGGCGAGGGGGAGTTCTTCCTGTTCGCCTATCGCCAGGACCTTGGCGAGGACCGGTTCCGGGCGCTGCGCAGTGTGTTCGTGCCGCTCGTGTTCGGCGGCAGGAAGTGGGGACTTTACGAGCTCGGTTACCTGCTCTGACGGCGACGCCGCCGAAATCAGGCGTCGATCAGTTCGCGGTCGAGTTCGCCGGCCCGGTTCTGGATGAAGTTGAAGCGGTGCTCCGGGTTGCGGCCCATTAGTTGGTCGACCAGCTCCTTCACCGCATGCCGCTGCTCGTGCTCGGGCGGAAGGGTTATGCGGATCAACGAGCGCGTGTCGGGGCTCATGGTCGTCTCGCGCAGTTGCTGCGGGTTCATTTCCCCGAGCCCCTTGAAGCGGCTGACTTCGACCTTCTTGCCCTTGAACACCGTCTCCTCGAGCTCGGCGCGGTGCGCATCGTCCTTGGCGTAGCGGCTCTCCTTGCCGGCGGTCAGCCGGTAGAGCGGCGGTTGCGCCAGGAACAGGTGCCCGCGGCGGACCAGCTCGGGCATTTCCTGGAAGAAGAACGTCATCAGCAGCGTCGCGATGTGCGCTCCGTCGACGTCGGCGTCGGTCATGATGATGACCCGGTCGTAACGCAGCGCGTCCGGATCGCAGTCCTTGCGGGTGCCGCAGCCCAGCGCGAGGATCAGGTCGGCGATCTCCGAATTGGCGCGGATCTTGTCGGCCGTGGCCGAGGCGACGTTGAGGATCTTGCCGCGGATCGGCAGGATCGCCTGGGTCTTGCGGTCGCGCGCCTGCTTGGCGCTGCCCCCGGCGCTGTCGCCTTCGACGATGAACAGCTCGGTCTCCCCGTCGCCTTCGCCCGAGCAGTCGGTGAGCTTGCCCGGCAGCCGCAGCTTCTTGGCGTTGGTCGCGGTCTTGCGCTTGATCTCGCGCTCGGCCTTGCGGCGCAGGCGCTCGTCCATTCGCTCCATCACGCTGCCGAGCAGCGCACGCCCGCGCTCCATGTTGTCGGCGAGGAAATGGTCGAAGTGGTCGCGCACTGCATTCTCGACCAGGCGCGCCGCCTCGGGGCTGGTCAGGCGGTCCTTGGTCTGGCTCTGGAACTGCGGGTCGCGGATGAAGACCGAGAGCATCGCTTCGCTGCCGGTGACGATGTCATCGGCAGTGATGTCCTTCGCCTTCTTCTGCCCGACGAGCTCGCCGAACGCGCGGATGCCCTTGGCGAGGGCGGCGCGCAGGCCCTGCTCGTGCGTCCCGCCGTCGGGCGTCGGCACGGTGTTGCAGT
This sequence comes from Altererythrobacter sp., assembly GCA_029265155.1. Lineage (GTDB taxonomy): Bacteria > Pseudomonadota > Alphaproteobacteria > Sphingomonadales > Sphingomonadaceae > Croceibacterium_A. The sequence continues at coordinate 12,836 of JAJUJV010000056.1, forward strand.
ACCAGGAATAGGCGCCGTCGGACCACAGCGGCCAGGCGACTGCCCATTCGACGCGGCCCTGGTCGTCCGGAAAGTCCTGGCGCCCGGTGAAGAACTGGCTGGTCACGCACTCGCGCCCGCCGACCTGCTCGGCCAGGTGGTCGGCAAGCCCGCCCGGGAACTGGAACACGGCTTCCTGCGGCACCTCCTCGGACGCGAGCGAAGCGGCGCACTTCCAGCGGATTTCCACTCCGGCGA
>JAJUJV010000091.1 GCA_029265155.1 Altererythrobacter sp.
CAGCGCTTAACTGCGTCGTGCCGCCAGCATGTCGAGCATTGGCCTGATCGGCGCCACATCGTATCCGGCGCCTGCCGCTTCCGCGGCAATGGCCTCAGGTTCGCGCCCCTGAGCCGCTTGAGCTAGCGCCCAGAGCAGAGTGGAGCGTGTTCCGGACCGACAGTATGCCAAAACCGGCCCCTCCGCTTCCCCGAGCGCAGCCGTCATGGCCTCGACCTGATCCTCGCTGAACCCGGCGTGGGTGACCGGGATCGCGCTGTAGCCGAGGCCGAGCTCTGCCGCCGCAGCGGCAATCGCTGCGCCCGGCACCTGATCTTCCGACTCGCCTTCGGGACGATTGTTCACGATCAGCGCAAAGCCGCGAGCGGCTGCTTCCTGGACGTCGTCGAGTCCAATTTGCGGGCTGGCCCAGAACGTCGGCGTGACCTGACGGAAATCGCTCACGCTGCCTGCTCCCGATCGGCGAGCTTGAGCCGCCGGTTTCGCTTGATCATATTCAGGACTTCTACGCCGACCGAGAACCCCATGGCCGCGTAAATGTAGCCCTTGGGCACGTGGAAGCCGAAGCCGTCGGCGATCAGAACCAGACCGATCATCACCAGGAATGCCAGCGCAAGCATGACCAAGGTCGGGTTGCGGTCAATGAACCGCGCTAGTGGATCGGCGGCGAACAGCATGATGGTCACGGTGATCACAACGGCTGCCACCATGATCGGGATCTCGTCGGTCATGCCTACCGCAGTCAGAATCGAATCGACCGAAAACACCATGTCGAGCGCGATGATCTGAATGATCGCGCTTCCGAACGTCAGCGTCGCCGTCTTGGTTGTCTTGTCGAGCAGCTCTCCGGAATCGTGCACCGGATCGATGTTGTGGTGGATTTCCTTGGTCGCCTTCCACAGCAGGAACAAGCCGCCTGCCAGAAGGATCAGGTCGCGTCCCGAGAAGGCCGTTTCGAAGGTGGGCTGCCCGTTGGGCCCTATCTCACCCCTCAGCCCGAGGTCGAATAGGGGCGTCTGCAAAGTGACGATCCAGCCAATCAGCATCAGCAGGGCGATGCGCATCACCAGGGCCAGAATCAGCCCGATGCGTCGCGCCTTCTGCTGTTGATGCTCTGGCAGGCGATTGGATAGAATCGCAATGAAGATCAGATTGTCGATGCCTAAGATGACTTCGAGTGTCACAAGCGTGAGCAACGCGAGCCAGGCTGCGGGATCGGATAGCAGCTGCACTATGTCCATCCGCGCCTTCTTGCGCAGCCGAGATTCGCGCGCAAGCGCCCATGTTGCGCGATCCGGTTAAAGGTTAGGACGAGCCGGCCTTTATTTGTTCGCACATCCTTCGTTTGTGCGCTATACCGGCGGGCGCCTGTGGCGGTTCTACCAGACTCGTAATGCCGCCGGGGGGAAGGAAGCGAGTAAAGGTACGACTGGTTCATGGGTTACGATAGAGGACGTCGCGGCCGGGGACGCGACAAGCGGGACAGTTTCGGCGAAGATAGCTTCGATCCATTTTCGAGCGGAGCGCCTCGCTTCGGCGGTGGTGACGACTGGCGTTCGCCCGGTGGTGGTGACCGCTTCGGTGGCGGAAACCGCTTTGGGGGTGACAGCGGTGGAGGCCGTGGCGGTTTCGGCGGTGATCGCGGGCCGCCCCGCGGCGGCGGTGGCGGCGGCATGCCCGCGCAAGTCGTCGGCACCGGCAAAGGCAAAGTGAAATTCTTCAATGGCCAGAAGGGCTTCGGCTTCATCCAGCGTGATGAGGGCGGAGAGGACGTGTTCGTCCACATCAGCCAGGTAGAGCGCGCTGGCCTCGAGGGCCTGGCCGAAGGACAGGAGCTGGCCTTCAATCTCGTCGATCGCGGCGGGAAGGTCTCGGCTGCCGATCTGCAGGTCGTGGGCGACGTAATTCCGGTGCAGCAGAAGACCGCCGGGCCGCAACGCGAGCTGACTGGCGAGAAGGCTACCGGAACGGTCAAGTTCTTCAACGCGATGAAGGGCTTTGGCTTCATTACGCGCGACGATGGTAAGGAAGACGCGTTCGTGCACATCAGCGCGGTCGAGCGTTCCGGATTGCCCGGAATCAACGAAGGCGACCGATTCGAATTCGATCTCGAGGTGGACCGACGAGGAAAGTTCTCCGCGGTCAACCTTGTGCCCGTTCAGGGCTGATCCGCGCGGGATCGACGTCCCACATCAGGTGCGGGCCCTTTGACCGGGCCCCGCCTACTTCTTAAACGGATGCCGCTGGCGGCCACCCCGTCGTTAACGGGATGGCCGCCCTTTCGCCGTTTGCGCCAAAGGGCGCTGCCGCAGGAACCGTCCGCCATGTCGATTAGTCCGCTGATGCCCGTTTATCCCCGCTGCGATGTGCGGCCGGTTAAGGGTGAGCACTGTCACCTCATTTCCGAAGATGGGACCCGATACCTGGACTTTGCCGCCGGCATCGCGGTGAACCTGCTCGGCCACTCGCATCCGGGCCTGATCGGCGCGATCCAGCAGCAGGCCGCCACCTTGATGCACGTGTCGAACCTCTATGGCAGTCCGCAAGGGGAGCGGCTGGCCCAACGCCTAGTCGACCTCACGTTCGCGGACACGGTGTTCTTCACCAACTCGGGCGCCGAGGCCGTCGAGTGCGCGATCAAGACCGCGCGCGCTTACCATCAGCATGCCGGCAGCGATCAACGCTTCGAGCTTGTCACCTTCAACAACGCCTTCCATGGCCGGACGATGGCGACGATCAGCGCCTCCAGCCAGGAGAAGATGCACAAGGGCTTTGCTCCTCTGCTGCCGGGCTTCCGCTACGTCGAATTCAACGATCTCGATGCTGCGCGGGCGGCGATCGGCCCTCACACGGCCGGCTTCCTGGTGGAGCCGATCCAGGGCGAAGGCGGAATTCGCGTCGGCACGGCCGAGTTCATCACCGGTCTGCGCGAGCTGGCCGACGAACACGACCTGATGCTGGTGTTCGACGAAGTTCAGACTGGGGTGGCGCGGACCGGCACCTTCTATGCCCACGAGCAGTACGGCATCGATCCCGACATTCTCGCGACCGCCAAAGGCATCGGCGGCGGCTTTCCGCTGGGCGCTTGCCTCGCCACCGAGAAGGCGGCGCGCGGCATGACCTTCGGAACGCACGGCTCCACCTACGGCGGCAACCCGCTTGCTATGGCGGCCGGAAATGCCGTGCTCGACGCCGTGGCCAATGAGGAATTCCTCGCCGACGTGCGGGCCAAGGGCGAGCGTATCCGCTCGCGCCTCGAGCAGTTCATCGGCAACTATCCCGAGCTGTTTGAAGAAGTACGCGGCAAGGGCCTGATGCTCGGTGTGAAACTCAAGGTCGATCCGCGGGCCTTCATGCAGCATCTGCGCGATCGCCACCGGCTCCTCACCGTAGCCGCTGGCGACGGCACGCTGCGCCTGCTGCCCCCGCTCGTCATCGGCGATGCGGAAATAGACGAATTCTTCGACAAGCTGTCAGCCGGAGCTTCCGACTTCGCGACGCAGGAGCCGGCGCAATGAACGGGCGGCATTTCCTGAACCTGGCCGACGCCGGCGGGGACGCCATCGCCGCGATGATCAATGACGCGCAGGATCGCAAAGCCGCGCGCCGCGATTGGCCGAAGGGCCGCGTCGACGCCGACGCCCCGCTCGACGGTCGCGTGCTGGCCATGGTGTTCGAGAAAAACTCGACGCGCACCCGCGTCAGCTTCGACATTGCGATCCGCCAGCTCGGCGGCTCCTCGCTGGTGCTCGATGCCGCCAGTACGCAGCTGGGGCGGGGCGAAAGCGTTGCCGACACGGCCCGCGTGCTCAGCCGGATGGCGGACGCGATCATGATCCGCACCGACGATCACGGCAAGATCGAGGAGATGGCGCGCCACGCCACTGTTCCCGTCATCAACGGGCTGACCGATCGCTCGCACCCGTGCCAGATCGTGGCCGATCTGTTGACCGTGGTCGAACAGGGCAAGCCGTTACCGGGGCTGGAGGTTGCGTGGCTGGGCGATGGCAACAACGTGCTGCACTCGATCATCGAAGCGGCTGGCTTGATGAAGTTCAACGTCCGCATCGGTACGCCGCAGGGCTACGACCCGGAAGACGCGTTCGTCAGTGAAGCGCGCGAACGCGGTGCACGGATCACGCTTACCCGCGATCCGGTCGAAGCCGTGGCGGGCGCCGATGTCGTGGTCACCGATACCTGGGTGTCAATGGGGCAGGAGCACGTCCACAACAAGCTGGCCGCGATGGCGCCGTTCCAGGTCAATGAGGCGCTGATGGCGCACGCCCGTCCCGACGCTCGTTTTCTGCACTGCCTGCCCGCTCATGTCGGAGAGGAAGTCAGCGAGGACGTGTTCGAAGGACCGCAGTCCGTCGTGTTCGACGAAGCGGAGAACCGCATCCACGCGCAGAAGTCGGTGCTGCTTTGGTGTTTCGGCCTTTTGCCGTGAGACGGGGTTAATTTCCGCGCCCGCGTGCCCATATTCGGGCGATGCACGAACGCGACAAAAGGGCGATGGCCGCCGATGTGGACCGGCTTTTAAGCTTCACGCTGCCAGCGCGGGATGCGCGCGGGCGGGTGGTGAGGCTCGGCCCGGCCCTGGACACCATTCTGTCCGCTCATGACTATGCTCCGGCCATCAAGCACCTGCTCGCCGAAGCCCTGGTGGTTACCGCGCTTCTGGGCGGTCTGCTTAAGAGCGCAGGAAGCCAGGTTACGCTGCAGGCGCAGACCGAAAGCGGCGTCGTCGATCTTCTGGTCTGCGACTACCGGGACGGCGAATTGCGCGGCTATGTGAAGCACGATCTGGAACGGCTCGCGCGTCTCGGCGCAAATCCGTCGCTGCAGGCACTGTTTGGCAAGGGGTACCTGGCCATCACCTTCGAGGTGTTCGATACCGGCCAGCGCTACCAGGGCATCGTCCCGCTTGAGGGTGAGACGCTTGCCGAGGCGGTCGAAGCGTATTTCGCCCAAAGCGAGCAAGTGCCGACGCTTATCCGTACGGCAGTGCGCACCGGCCCCGGCGGCAGCCTGGCCGGCGGATTGCTCGTTCAGCACATGGCCGACGCCGAAGAAGGACGCGAGCGGCTACATGCCCGGCCGGTCACGCCGGAGTGGGAGCATGTCGAAGTTCTCGCTCACTCCGTGCGTCACGATGAACTGCTCGATCCCGAACTAAGTGCCGAGGAGTTGGTCTGGCGCCTGTTTCATGAGGAGCCCGAAGTGCGGGTGCATACCGTGGCGACCCTGTCCCGCGGATGCCGTTGCTCGGTGGTTCATTTCGAAGAGGTCCTCGCCCGGTTCCCAAAGGAAGACCGTCGTGAGATGAGTGACGAACAGGGCATCATCAGGGTGGATTGCGCATTCTGTGCGCGCGAGTTTCCAATTCTGGACTAAACGGTTCGTCGCCTGTACGGGGCGGTTTGCCGCTTCTGGAGATCATGTTAAAAGGCCAGGTACGCGAGGGAGAGCGGCCAATGCGATTTTTCCCTTCTAGCCGAATAGGCCTCCGGTTGGGGCTGGGCCTCGCTGTTGCAGTCATCGGTATGCCTTTGGCAGTCGAGGCGGCGGAACTCGGCATGCTCGATTCGCTGGCCAAGGGCGCCTGGAACCTTCGTATCCGCGACGACGGGTCGGAGCGGAAGGTCTGCGTGCGGAGCGGACGGGAACTGATCCAGATCCGTCACAAGGAACAGGGCTGCAGCCGCTTCGTGGTTCGCGATCGTCCTGACGAGGTCGTTGTCCAGTACACCTGCCGCGGCAACGGCTACGGGCGCACGACGATACGCCGGGAAAACAGCGATCTGGTGCAAATCCAAAGCCAAGGCATCGTCGACGGCGCGCCGTTCGCGATCAGCGGGGAAGCACGGCGCGGCGGAGCTTGCTGACCGGTCACCCGGCTCTTGCCGATCGACGAACGGCTGCCTAGCGCTGGTACATGACTGACGAACCCAGGCAGGCGGTGGTTCTGCTCTCAGGCGGCCTCGATTCGATGGTCGCCGCCGGCATTGCGCGCGAGCAGGGCTACCAAATCAATGCCCTGACGATCGATTATAACCAGCGTCACCGCCGCGAGATCGAGGCAGCACGGGCCATCGCTGCTCATCTCGGTGCCAGGCGACATGTCGTGCTGCCGCTCGATCTGCGCCAGTTCGGGGGGTCTGCGCTGACCGACGATTGGGACGTGCCGAAGCAGGGGGTCGGCGTCGGCGGGGAGATCCCGATTACTTACGTCCCGGCGCGCAATCTGATCTTCCTGTCGCTCACGCTCGGCTGGGCCGAGCCGATCGGCGCCCATGACATCTTCATTGGCGTGAACGCGCTCGATTACTCCGGCTATCCTGATTGCCGCCCCGAGTTCATTGCCAGCTTCGCCGAGACGGCGCGGCTGGCGACCAAAGATGGCGCGGAAGGGGAGCCGTTCCGCATCCACGCCCCGCTGCAGGAATGGAGCAAGGCCCGCATTGCGCAGGAAGCGCATCGCCTCGGCCTCGACCCAGCGATGAGCTGGTCGTGTTACGATCCCACCGACGAAGGCCTCGCATGCGGTCTGTGCGACAGTTGTCGCCTGCGCCGCGCCGGTTTTGCCGATGCCGGCGTCGAGGACGGGACTCGCTACGCCGCTAGCCCGGACTAGCCGGTGCAAGGGGAGGGCGACGCTGCGGGGCTGGAGGATCGCGCACCCGCCTACAGCTGGTACGCGCTCGGCGTCCTGTCCGTCGTCTATCTGCTCAACTTCATCGACCGGCAGATCCTCTCGATCCTTGCCAACGACATCAAGGCCGACCTCTCGCTGACGGACGCACAGCTCGGCTTCCTCTATGGCACCGCCTTCGCGATCTTCTACGCCCTCTTCGGGATACCGCTCGGCCGGCTGGCAGACAGCTGGAACCGCACCCGGCTGCTCGCCGCCGGCCTGGCGCTATGGTCCCTGATGACCGCGCTCTCGGGATTTGCGCGCAACTTCGGCGCGCTCGCCGGGGCGCGCGTCGGCGTCGGGGTGGGCGAGGCGACGGCCAGTCCTTGCGCCTACTCATTGATCTCCGACTGGTTTCCGGAGCGTCAGCGGGCGACCGCGATCGGCATCTACTCGGCCGGGCTGTTCCTCGGTAGCGGCCTGTCGCTGCTGATTGGTGGCCTGATCGTCGAAAACTGGAACGCCGCCTGGCCGAATGGCGGACCGGGCGGCCTCGTTGGCTGGCAAGCGGCGTTCCTTGCGGTCGGGCTGCCCGGTCTGCTTCTGGCGCTCTGGGTGCTTTCGCTGCGTGAGCCGGTTCGCGGCGGCCGCGAAGGGATTGCCAGCCCGGCCGATCCCCACCCGTGGCGCGGCTTCTTCGGTCAGGTCTCTCTGATTGTTCCTCCGTTCACCGTGATGGGAGCCGCGCGGCGTGGCGCCAGGCCGTTGGCCGCCAACCTCGCCGTTGCCGCAGTTGCCGCCGCCCTCGCTTGGATGCTGGCCGAGCTGACCGGCAATCCCGCCCAATTCGCCTTCATTGCGATAGGCGCTTATGCGGTGTTCAGTTGGGCTTCCGCCTTGCGGTCGAGCGATCCCGCCACTTTCGCGCTCACTTGGCGCTCGCCGGCTTTCGTCGGCCTGGTCCTCGCTTACGGCTTCGTTTCCTTCACCGGCTACACCGTGACGTACTGGGCTTCTCCCTACGCCGAGCGCGTCTTTGGTTTCGACAAGGTCGAGCTTGGCTGGCTAATCGGCGCGCCTGCGGCTTTGGGCGGTTTCCTCGGCGTGATCGGCGGCGGCTGGCTCGCTGACCGCCTCCACCGCCGGTTCGCGATCGGTCGTCTGCTGGTGGTGGCAATCGGTCTCCTGGTACCCGTTCCGCTGGTCGTTATCGGCTATAGCACCGCCAACCCGGCCGTGTTCCTCGTCTGCGCTTTCCTGCTGCAGATGGCGACCTCGTCGGCGCTCGGCGCTTCGGCCGCAGCCACCCAGGCGCTGGTCCTGCCGCGGATGCGCGGAACGGCGACCGCTATCTTCTTCCTGGGCGCGACTCTGATCGGCCTGTCCTTTGGCCCATTCACCGCTGGCTTCATTTCCGAAGCGACCGGCAGCCTAGCCACCGGCGTCATCGCCAATCTGGCAATGGTTCCGCTCGGACTAGTTGCGTTATGGATGGCGATCCGGGCCTACCCCGCAGCAGTGGCGGCTCGGCTCGAGCGAGCCGCCCGCGCGGGAGAGCGCGTCACATCCGCGTAAGCACTCCGCAGGCGATGCGCCCGCCCGAGTTCCCCGACGGATCCGTGCGGTAATCGTCCGGACCCGCGTGAACGACCACGGCGGTGCCGTCGCTGTCGAAGACGTGGGCCAGCACCTCCTCGCGCGAGCCGCGGAGCGTGGCGCTGACAGTGCCGGTCCCGGAGCTGCCGACCGTAATGTTCGGCAGATCGCCGAAGTGCGCGCCCGCCGGGTTCTCATGGCCATGCTCCCGGCCATGCGGGTTCAGGTGCCCGCCCGCCGTTTCGAAGTTCGGCGCCTCGCACTTGCCGACCATATGCAGATGCGCGCCCCGCACCCCTTCGGACATGCCGGTCACTGCAACCGAGATGTTCACCTGCGATCCGCTGGCGAGCAGTTGCGCGGTTCCGGCAGGCTGCCCGTTCGCCAGGCGCAAGGTCGCTTGGCCGAGACGCTGCGCCGGCTGTTCATCTATCGTTTGGCAACCGGCGAGAAGGGCGGCGAGCGGCAGGGCCAATCCAAGGGCGCGGGTCATCGGCGTATCTCTCCTGTTTTACGTCGTATGGCTAACGTGGAAGCACGCTAAAGGCTCCGATCAAGGCTGCGCAAGCACGCCTGCGTCGATCAGCGCCGTCAGCAGCGCCGTGATCGTTGCTCGCGCTTCGGTATCGAACGCCGGCATCCAGACTTCGGGCGCAGGTTCGGCCCCGGCACGCGTCGCCGCGCCCGGAGCAGGCATGAGCTTGCTCATCGGTCAAAGGTCCACCGTTGGAGGGAAGGCGGCCGCGCCGCCCGACTCGCGCTATCGCGATGTTCCTGATATGTGCCAGAACAGCGTTGCGATGTCAAGCACAAAGTGCCAAACAGGTTATTGGTCGGCTCACCCAAGGAGAAGGAGGGCTGCCCAGCAGCCCTCCGCCTTGCGTCAGTCGTCGTGCTTCCGCTCGCGTGTCGATTCGACCATGCCTTCGTGGATGAAGCCGATCGGGCGCA
>JAJUJV010000022.1 GCA_029265155.1 Altererythrobacter sp.
GGAATGCTGCCGCTGGCGACGATCCTGCGCGGCCTGGGCGCAGACGTGGCAGGCTCCGACCGCAGCTTCGATCAGGGCCGCACGCCCGAGAAACGCGCCTGGCTCGAAGCCCAGGGGTTTCACCTGTTCCCGCAGGATGGCAGCGGAGTGGTCAGCGCCCGACAGACGCTCGTCGCTTCCGGCGCGATCGAGAGCACCGTTCCCGAAGTCGTGCGCGCCACCGAACTCGGATGTCCGCGCATGACCCGGGCCGAACTGCTGGCCGCGCTGTTCAACGCCGCTCCGACGGGGATTGCCGTCGGCGGAACCAGCGGCAAGTCCACCGTCACCGGAATGCTCGGCTGGATCATGCATCAGGCAGGCCGCGATCCAACGATCATGAACGGCGCGGTGATGAAGAACTTCGCTGGCGACGACGCGCCGTTCGCGAGCGCCCGCGTCGGCCGGGGCGGAGTGTTCGTGTCGGAAGTGGACGAGAGCGACGGGTCGATCGCTCTGTACCGCCCCGCAATTGCGGTGCTGCTCAACGTCAGCCTCGACCACAAGGGCATGGACGAACTTCGCGTGCTGTTCGGCGATTTCCTTGCCGCCGCTCCATTTGCCGCGGTGAACCTGGACGACCCCGAAAGCGCGGCTCTCGCCCGCCGCGCGGGTCAGGTGATCGGCTTCGGGATCGAATCCACCGATGCCCGGATATCAGTCGGCGAATGGGTGGAGAGCCCCGCCAGTCTCTCAGCAACAATCCTCGACCGCATAGACGGCTCTTCGCACCAACTGACGCTGAGGATGCCCGGCCGGCACAACCTCGCCAATGCGCTAGCGGCGATCGCCGGAGCGGCGGCGGCGGGCGTGTCGGTCGCCGACGCAGTTGCCGCGCTGGGAAGCTTCGCCGGCCTCGCTCGCCGCTTCGACATCATCGGCACCAGCCCCTCGGGCATCACCGTGATCGATGACTTCGGCCACAACCCGGAGAAATGCCGCGCCACGCTTCGTACGCTGAAGCGGCACCCAGGCCGCGTCATCGCCTTCTTCCAGCCCCACGGCTACGGCCCGCTGCGGCAGATGGGGCACGAACTCGCCGAGACATTTGCCCGTGAGCTGGGCCCGGACGACGTCACGATCCTGTGCGATCCTGTCTATTTCGGCGGCACGGTCGACCGCTCCGAAGGAAGCGAGCGGATCATCCGTTTGATCCAGGAGGCGGGCGGCTCCGCCGAGCACATCGCCAGCCGCGAAGCATGCGGCGAAAGGATCGTGCAGATCGCCGAGCCGGGTGACCGCATCGTCATCATGGGCGCGCGCGACGACACGCTGACGACGTTCGCCCGCGACATCCTCGCGCGACTGCGCTAGTCGTCGAGCCCCGCGAATGGATCGCCGAGGTCCATCGACGGCCGCCCCTGTTCGTCAGCCCCGTCGCGGTTGTTCTCCTGGCAGACGTACTCGCGCATCTCCCAGTCGGGCTGCAGCGTGTAGTTCTGCACCATCACGTACGGTTCGGCGAACAAGGCAGGATCGGTGATCGTGATCTCGTCGACCAGGCGGTCCGGCGCGACGCGCGTGATGCGCTCCTGAAACCGTGTCGTGGGCGTCGCGTGCAAGCCGGGGAGGATGCTCACCATCGGGCTGATGCCGACAGTATCGACCACCAGCGTATCCCCTTCCCAGCGGCCGACCGAGTGGCCGTTGAAGAACGGGTCGGGGTCCTCGGGCAATGCCCGCCCGTCGACATAGATGCGGCGCACCTGGCTATACGTCTCGATCAGGATGTTCACCCGGCCCGGCGAATAGACGAACTCGAGCGGATACGGCAGCCGCATGATGCCGGGCATGCCGTTGGGCACGCAATTGGCGGCCTGGGTCTGCAGGTTCTCGCCTCGCGCCTTGCCCGCCTCGAACGCGTCGACGAGGGCCTGCGCCTGCGGCGTCAGCTTCGGCGGCGTAGCCGTCGTTCGCGAGGCTGCCGAAACGCCGGGCGACCACACCCCGCTCCAGTCCGGCCATTGCATGACTTCCGCGTAGTCTGCCGCACGGCCGACTTCCTGGGCACCAGCGGCGCCAACGAAAACTGACATGACGAGCATTGCCGGCAGGCAAAGCCGCATCCCGCGCACCAACGTTGTTGTTCTCAATGCCATCCTCTCATCCGCACTGCCCGGCGCGTCAGCGTTTACCGCGTGCGCTCGCCGTCGACTAAAGGCTAGCAGCCGGCGGCCCTCGAACAAGAGGACTCAGATCGCCGCGCCGGCACTTGCTGCCAGTGCGACGGCGGGAAGGAAACCGAGCAGCGTCGCAAAGGCAAAGCTGCGCGTGCGGATCGCCGACAGCGCGCTGGAAGCTGTGACGAGCAGATGGGGAGCTCCTATCAGCCGCAAGCCGAGCAAATAGACGAACCCTCGCTTCGCGATGGCCTCGTCGAACCGCTGCATGCGATGGCCCCACCGTTTGCGCGTCCACGCCCCGAGCCAGACGCGCGTGACGAGGAACAGGGCCTGGCTGCCCAGCATCGCACCGGCCACGACCACGGCCATCCCGGTCCACCCTCCGAGCAGCGCGCCCGAAGTGAACGAGATTGGCACCAGCACCCCAGGTACGCCGAACGCGATCAGGCCGGCAGTCAGCGCGAGGAAGACTACCCCCAGCAGGATTTCGCTCGCGACGAGCGAGGTCAGGAAGGGCAAGTGGTCGAAGATCCAGCCGGCATCCACGTAGCGATAGAGCATCAGGCCCCGCGTGGTTCCCGCCGGCTGCGGCGGCTCGTGCCGGTGGCACGAAGAAGAAGCCGGTCAAACCGCATAGAGCGGCGGCGACCTGGTGAACGGGCAGCGCCCTGGCTCGGCTGCTTCGATGACCGGCGCGTTGTCTCGCTCGAAGGTACCGTCCATTGCCCGGCCGATCGCCAGCGCGGCCCACCGGATCGCTCCAGGCAGCCCGTGGGGCACTGCCGGACTGGCGAGCGGCTGAGCGGCAGCCGGAGCATGTCGCAACAGTGCCAGGAGTGCCTGCTCGTCGCGCGAGAGCCGGTGCGCGCAGCAGCATTCCGGAACGAGCGGCCGTCCGAGGTGTGCCTCGACGAGGTCGAACATGCTGGCGCAGGCCGCCGTGAGCTCGGGAGAGGCGGCGAACATCTCGAGCGATTCCTCCATGTGCGGGAGAGGATTCTCGCCCGACGCCCGGGCCGCTGCCCACACACGGAACATTCTCACGAACACGAACATTCCTGTCGATGGCGGCATCTCGAACCCCTTTCGCAAACATGCTATTGCGACGCGTTCGCATCTGTAAAGTTCCAACTGCCCTAGCGTTCGACTTTTCCGACGAATCGAGTTGACCCCCTTATGGATTACGAAGAGGAGCCCGCTCTCACCACGCGCCGCGGACGTTGGTCCGCTTGCATTCTTCCGGCAAATCTGTATGTGCGCCGCTTCCGCGCGTCCTCTCGCCTGCGAAGCAGCGTGGAAATCGTCGAAGAAAGCCGGAGGGGCCCCGCGATCCGCGCGGACAAGCCAGCGATCGGCATGGAAGTGAAAGGAACGCGCGCATGCCGCTTTACGAGCATGTTTTTCTGGCGCGCCAGGATCTGAGCCAAGCTCAGGTCGATGCGCTAGCTGCCGCCGCGACGGAAATCGTCGAGAGCAATGGCGGCAAGGTCTCCAAGACCGAAACCTGGGGCCTGAAGAGCCTCGCTTATAAGATCGACCGCAACCGCAAGGCGCACTTCGTGCTGCTGAACATCGAGTGCCCCGGCAACGTGGTAGCCGAACTCGAGCGGCAGAATCGCATCAACGAGGATGTGATCCGCTGGCTCACCATCGCTGTTGAAAAGCACGAGGAAGGTCCTTCCGCGCAGATGCGCAAGAACGAGCGTGACCGTAAGCGCCGCTCCGAACGTGAGGAGCGCTTCTAATGGCCCGTCCGTTTTTCCGCCGCCGCAAGTCCTGCCCGTTCTCGGCCAAGGACGCTCCGGTTATCGACTACAAGGACATCCGCCTGCTTCAGGGCTTCATGTCCGAACGTGGCAAGATCGTGCCGAGCCGCATCACCGCCGTTTCCGCCAAGAAGCAGCGTGAGCTGGCCAAGGCGATCAAGCGCGCCCGCCACCTGGGCCTGCTGCCCTACATCGTGAAGTAAGGAGCAGACCCATGGAAATCATCCTGCTCGAACGCATCGAGAAGCTCGGCTCGATCGGTGACGTCGTCACCGTCAAGGACGGCTACGCCCGCAACTTCCTGCTACCGAACAAGAAGGCGCTGCGCGCCAACGAAGCCAACCGCAAGGTCTTCGAAGCCAACCGCGAGCGGCTCGAAGCCGAGAACGCTGCGCGCCGCCGCGAAGCCGAAAAGGCCGGCGAGAAGGTCGATGGTGCGGAGGTCACGCTGATCCGCGCATCCTCGAACTCCGGCCAGCTCTATGGCTCGGTCAACGTTCGCGACATCGCAGAGGGGCTGAAGGCTCAGGGCCACGACATCAACAAGTCGCAGATCGTGCTTGAGCGTCCGATCAAGACCATCGGCATGTTCGATGTTCGCGTCGCGCTCCACCCGGAAGTGCACGTGACGGTGAAGGCCAACGTCGCCCGCTCGGACGACGAAGCCGAGCTGCAACGTCAAGGCATCGACGTCATCGGCCAGATGGCTGAGGAACAGCGGGGCGAGAGCGAAGGCTTCACCGAAGCGTTCGATCCAAATGCCGAGCCGGGCGAACTCCCGCCGGCGGAGACCGAAGGCGAGGACACGGCGGACGCCTGATCGTCCTTTCGACGAATGACAAACAAAAGGCGCGGTCCGCAAGGATCGCGCCTTTCTCTTTATGGGCGTGAGCCACTCGCGCCCTCCAAGCGCCGGTCCCGCTCCGGGGTTCACATCGACTGCATGGCAGGCCAAGAGCTTCCCATGCCTACCCCAACTCAGCCGTTACCCAGCCCCCCGACCAACCTGCTCCGAGACTCCGTCCTGTTCCTCGATTTCGACGGAACGTTGGTCGAGCTCGCGCCCACGCCGGATGCCGTACGCGTGGACGATCGGCTCGTGCGGTTGCTGTCGCTGCTTTCGCAGCGGCTCGATGGAAGGATCGCTATCGTAAGCGGCCGACCGGTGGCTGCGATCCGCGAATTCCTGCCAATCGGGCTGGCGGCGGTTGGCAGCCATGGCATGGAGTTCGGCGCGCCCGATGGGGCGATCGAAGTCTCGGCACGACCAGAGGCTCTCGCCGAAATCGTTGCGGCGATGGAGGACCTCTCGACGCGCACACCGGGCACAATGGTAGAGGACAAGCCGCTGGGAGCTGTGCTCCACTACAGGCTGGCCCCGGAAGCAGAGGCGGCTTGCATGGAACTCGCCAGGACGCTCGCCGATGAGCACGGTCTGCACCTCCAGCCGGGCAAGATGATGGTCGAAGTGCGCGCTCCTGGCGGAGACAAGGGCAGCGCCATCGAACGGCTTATGCGGGAACCGGAACTGCGCGATGCGCGTCCCATCTTCATGGGCGACGATCTGACGGACGAGCCGGGCTTCGCGGCCGCTGCCCGGCTCGGTGGGGCGGGCATTCTGGTAGGCGCCGAACGTCCAAGTTCGGCGCGGTACCGACTGGCGAGCGTGCAGGATACCCTCTCCTGGCTGGAAGCCGCGGCAGCAGAGCTCGCATGACGACCTTGGACTTGTGGCCGATCGGCAATCGACAGGTCAGTGCCCTGGTCGACGCGCAGGGGCGTATGGTCTGGGCATGCGTGCCGCGCGTGGACGGAGATCCGATGTTCTCTGCCCTGCTCGGAGGGGACGAACCGCAGACCGGGTTCTGGTCCATCGAGCTGGAAGGCGGCACCTCCGTCGAACAAAGCTATGTCCGCAACACCCCGATCCTCGTCAGCCGCCACAGCGATGCAGCGGGCAATGCGATCGAAGTCATCGACTTTTGTCCCTACTTCAAGCGGCTCGATCGAACCTACCGCCCCGTCGCGTTCACTCGCATCGTCAGGCCGCTTGTCGGTAGCCCGCGTATCCGGGTTCGCCTGCGGCCGACTTGCGGCTGGGGCGGTGACTGCTCGCGCGTGACCGGCGGTTCCAACCACTTGCGCTATCGGCTTAACACCTTGACGGTCCGGCTTACGACCAACGCGCCCGTCGGCATGGTTGCGGAGGAACGCCCTTTTCGTCTCGAGCAACCGCTGCATTTCTTTCTCGGGCCCGATGAGAGCTTCGCCGCCGAAGTCGATGAAGCGATCGAGACGATGCTGTCGAAGACCAGGGAGGAGTGGACCGGTTGGGTGCGCGGCTTGGCCATCCCGCTCGAATGGCAGGACGTCGTGATCCGCGCCGCTATTACGCTCAAGTTGTGCCAGCACGAGGAAACCGGCGCGATCGTGGCCGCGCTGACCACCTCGATCCCCGAACACGCCAATTCGCAGCGCAACTGGGATTACCGCTACTGCTGGATCCGCGACGCCTACTATACGGTCCAGGCCCTCAACCGTCTCGGCGCGCTCGACGTCCTCGAAGGTTACCTCGTCTACTTGCGCAACATCGTCGATGAAGCCCGCGGGGGTCACATCCAGCCGCTCTATGGGGTGCTGGGAGAAGCCTCATTGCCGGAGACCACTGCGCAGGCCCTTCCCGGGTATCGTGGCATGGGGCCTGTTCGGGTCGGCAACCAAGCCTATGAGCAGGTCCAGCACGATGCCTACGGCCAGATCGTTCTTTGCAACGTCCAGGCCTTCTTTGATCAGCGGCTCTTCCGCATGGCTGGACGCGAGGACTTCGAGGCACTGGAGCGCGTCGGCGAGCGCGCCTGGCAGAACTACGATCAGCCCGATGCCGGCCTGTGGGAGCTCCGAACCCGGCAGAGCGTTCACACGTATTCGTCGGCGATGTGCTGGGCTGCCTGCGATCGTCTGGCGAACGCGGCGATGGCACTCGACCTGCCCGAGCGAGCCCAGTTCTGGCAAGAACGTGCCGATCATATCCGGGCCCATATCGAGCAGGCCGCCTGGCGCCCGGAGACGAAGCGCCTCTCCGCCACTTTCTCGGGAGACGATCTCGACGCCAGCGTACTGCAGCTGCTGGACTTGCGGTTCCTCTCGCCCGACGACCCGCGCTTCCTGCAAACGCTCGAAGCGGTCGAGGCCGGTCTTCGGCGCGGCTCTTTCATGCTACGCTACGCGTCCGAAGACGATTTCGGCCTGCCGGAGACCGCGTTCAACTTCTGCACCTTCTGGCTTATCGAGGCCCTGCACTTCACGGGCCGCGGCGAGGAAGCGCGCGCCTTGTTCGAGGAAATGATCGCCCGGCGCACGCCTGCCGGGCTGCTCTCCGAAGATATAGATCCAGTTACCGGCGAACTGTGGGGCAACTATCCGCAGACCTACTCGTTGGTGGGTCTAATCAACTGCGCCGGCTTGTTGAGCAAACCGTGGAGTGCGATCCGTTGAGCCGTCTCATCGTTATTTCAAACCGGGTTTCGGCTGCCACCGGCGGAAAGAAGGGTGCGCAGGGCGGGCTCGCCGTCGCGCTTTCGGCCGCCTTGAGCGAGATGGGGGGCATCTGGTTCGGCTGGTCGGGCGAGCAGACCGACGAGTTCACCGGTCAGATCACGATGCAGCGCGAAGGGGGATTCACCACCGCAACGGTCGACCTCGAAGAACAAGACATCGAGGAGTACTACAACGGCTACGCCAATCGGACGCTGTGGCCGCTGTTCCATTATCGGATCGACCTTGCAGAGTACGAACGTGGATATGCCGGCGGTTACCAGCGCACCAACGAACGCTTTGCGGACACGGTGCGGCCGCTGATCGAAGACGACGACGCCGTGTGGGTGCAGGACTATCACATGATCCCGCTCGGCGCCGAGCTGCGCAATCGCGGCGTCCACAACCGCATCGGCTTCTTCCTCCACACCCCCTGGCCGCCGCGGCGCCTTCTATCCACCTTACCCGAAGCCAAGGACCTAGTGGAAACGATGTTCGCCTATGACGTCATCGGCTTCCACACCGAGGAATGGCTGCAGTCGTTCAGCGATTTCGCCACACTCGAAATGGGGGCTCGTGCCGAAGGTGACTTCCTGCACTTCCGCAACCGCAGGGTGCGTATGCTGGTCTGCCCGATCGGTATCGACGCGGAGGAATTCCGCACGCTCTCGCAAGGTGACACCGCGAGACAGACTTACGAGCAGATGATGCGCAGCGCCAACGGCCGCTCCATGATCGTAGGGGTCGACCGCCTCGACTATTCGAAGGGGTTGGAAGAGCGCTTTCTCGGCTACGAGCGGTTCCTTCTCGAACACCCTGAAGAGCGTCGCGGGGTCTTTCTTCTCCAGATTGCGCCACCGTCTCGCGCATCAGTGGACAGCTACCAGCGCATCCGCGCCTCGCTCGAGAAATTGTCCGGCCACATCAACGGCGCCCTTGCCGACCTCGATTGGGTCCCCCTTCGTTACGTCAACGAGGGCTATCCGCGTGACGTGCTGGCAGGCGTCTATCGCGCCAGCAGTATCGGCCTGGTCACGCCACTTCGTGACGGGATGAACCTCGTCGCCAAGGAGTATATCGCCGCCCAAGATCCCGAAGATCCCGGCGTCCTGATCCTCTCGCGCTTCACCGGCGCTGCGGCTCAGATGACGGAAGCGATCCTGATCAATCCGCACAGCGCTGAGGAAATTTCCGACGCCATCGGCCGCGCGCTCAAGATGCCTCGTGAAGAGCGCATCCGGCGCTGGAAAGCCCTGATGGAAGGCGTCCAGCGCGAGGATGTCATCTGGTGGCGCCAGCGCTTCACCGACGCCTTATTCGAGGTGCCGTTGGCCGCCTGATCACCAGCCCTGCGGCTTGCCGCGGTTCTGCTCGTCGAGCCAGGCCTTCAGCGGGGCGAAGTATTCGGCCATCGCTTTGCCGCTCATCTCTCGCGTGCCGGTGAACGCCTCGAGCGCGTCGGGCCAGGGCTCGCTCGCGCCCATCTCCAGCATCGCATTGAGCTTCTCGCCCACCGCTTCGTTGCCGTAGAAGCTGCAGCGGTGCAGCGGCCCCGTCCACCCGGCCTGCTCGCAGGCAGCCTTGAAGAACTGGAACTGCAGCACGCGCGCCAGGAAATACCGCATGTACGGCGTGTTGCCGGGGATGTGGTACTTGGCGCCCGGGTCGAAGGCATTCGCCGGCCGCTCCACTGGCGGCACGATGCCCTGATAGTCGCGCTTCAGGTCGACCCAGGCCTGGTTGTACTGCTCAGGCGGGATCGAGCCGTCGAACACGCCCCAGCGCCACTTGTCGACCAGCAGGCCGAACGGCAGGAACGCCACTTTGTCCATCGCCTCGCGCAGCAGCAGCCCGATGTCCTTGTCCGCGCTCGGCACCTGGGCCCGGTCCAGAAGGCCGATCTGCACCAGGTATTCGGGCGTGATCGACAGCGCCACCATGTCGCCGATCGCCTCGTGGAACCCGTCGTTGGCGCCGTTCAGATGCAGATAGTCCTGCTCGTTATAAGCGCGCTGATAGTAATTGTGCCCCAGCTCGTGGTGGATGACCTTGAAGTCGTCCCCGTTGCGCTTGATGCACATCTTGATGCGGATATCGTCCACGTTGTCGATGTTCCACGCGCTGGCATGGCACTGCACCTCGCGGTCGGCCGGCTTCACGAACAGCGACCGTTCCCAGAAAGTCTCGGGCAGCGGCTCGAAACCGAGCGAGGAGAAGAAGTTCTCCCCGGCCTTGACCATGTCGAGTTCGCTCATGCCCTTGGCTTCGATCAGTTCGGTTAGATCGTAGCCGAGGTCGCCGGCTCCTTCAGGCGCGACGAGCGGATAGATGTTCCCCCATTCCTGGGCCCACATATTGCCCAGCAGGTCCGCGCGGATCGGGCCGGTGGCCGGCTGCACCGGATCCCCGTGCTTCTCGTTGAGCTTGGTGCGAACGTACGTGTGCAACGCCAGGTAAAGCGGCTTCAGGTCGTCCCAGATGGCGTCGGCCGTGACGGCGAACTCGTCCGCCCGCATGTCGTAGTTTGAGCGCCACATCGCGCCGACGTCGGCGAAGCCGAGTTCCTTCGCGCCCTCGTTGGCGATGGCCACCATGCGCGCGTAATCGTCCTTCATCGGCGCGCCGACGTTGGTGTGCCAGCTCGCCCACATCTCGGCGAGCTCGGCGGGCGTCCGCTCGAGATTGCCCATCTCGGCTTCGATGTCGGAGCCGACGATCGGCTGTCCGTTCAGCGTGCCGCGGCCCTTGGCGTACTGGGACGAAAGGGCGGTGGCGATCTCGTTCAGCTCGGTCGCCGCGCCCGGAGTGGTCGGCGCGGGCAGCACGATGCCGGTACGCAGGATGGTCAGCTTGCGCTCGACGACCGGGTCGAGCCCCTGCACATCGGCGAACCGCGCCGCTTCCAGGGCATACCGGACCGACTTCTCGGTCCCCACGGCGTTGATCGCTGCCGTCAGGGCGTCGGTGTCGACCGTCACGAAGTTGGCATTGACCCAGTTCACCCGGCTCGCCTCGACCGAATAGTCGAACAGGTCCTTTTCAACCGCCGCTACGAACTCCGCCGCGCCTTGCGCCGTGAGAGGGTAAGCCGCCGCAGCGGCTTCGGCCGGCGGTGTCTGAGGCTGGGCCATCGCTGGTGCGGCGAAACCGGCCACCAGTGCCATCATAGCTACGGAAGCGAGAGTCTTCATGAATGGGCGGTCCTTCGGGAACGGCAAATTGGTTTCAGCTGGTACCGGGCATAAGCTGCAGCGTCGCTGAATCAAGCCGCAAGAAAACTCGCGATCGCCTCCCCCAGAGCGGCCTCGGTCACCGAACTCATGTGGGTTCCAGGCACTTGTTGCAGCCGGGCGTCAGGCAAGGCGTCCACCAGCGCTTGCGGGGAGCCGTTGTCGCGATCCTTGTCTCCGCACACGACCAGCGTCGGCATCTTGATCGCCACTAGGTCTTCTGCAGCGGTGTCATCCACCGATTGAAGCAGAAGGCGCGCCGCCACCCGATCCACTTTCATGGTCTTCATGAACTGCACGGCCATGTAGGCGCTATCTCCCTGTCGCACCTCTTCGAACCGGTCGATTGCATCGATGAAGAATGCTGCCCGCCGGTCCCATCCTGCCAAGCCTTCTAGGCCCATGCCGGCGAGTACCAGCCGCCTGGGCGACAAGCCCGATATCACGGCGCGCGCCGCCGTTCGTGCACCAAGGGAGAAGCCAACCAGATCGAAATCCGCCAGCTTCAACACTTCGGTTACAGTTGCCGCATCGCGTACTAGGACGTCGTTTGGGAACGCCGCCGGGTCGTGCGGTTTATCGCTGGCCCCATGAGCCCGCAGGTCCGGCATGATCGCCTCGAAGCCGGCCGCGGCGAGCCGTTCGGCGTGGCCGAAGCGGATCCAGTTCATCTCGGCGCTCGAGAACAACCCGTGCAACAGCAGCACCGGCCGCCCTGCTCCAAAACGGTGGACAGCCAGTTCAGCGCCATCGAAGGACTGGAGCCTTTCGGTGCGAAGCTCGCTCATGCTGCAATGTAGGTCATTGGCGGCTCCCTGCCCTGGTGCGCGACCTTAGGGCAAGGAGCATTGCAAGGTCATCCCTTCTTGAGGTGGCGACGCCCGAGCAACTCGGCCACTTGAACCGCGTTGAGCGCTGCGCCCTTGCGAAGATTGTCGCTGACGCACCACAGATTGAGGCCATTCTCAACCGTCGGGTCTTCGCGAACGCGGCTGATGAACGTGGCATAATCCCCCGCGCTTTCTATGGGGGTCACATATCCGCCATCGTCGCGCTTATCGACCAGCATGATACCGGGCGCTTCACGAAGGATGTTCTGAGCTTCCTCCGCGCTGATCTCGCGCTCGAACTCAATATTGATCGACTCGGAATGGCCGACGAACACCGGCACCCGGACACAGGTGGCAGTGACCTTGACCTTCGGATCGAGGATCTTCTTGGTCTCGGCGACCATCTTCCACTCTTCCTTGGTCGAACCATCATCAAGGAAGACGTCGATGTGCGGGATCACGTTGAAAGCGATCTGCTTGGTGAACTTCTTCGGCTCGACCGGATCGCCGACGAAAATCGCGCGGCTCTGCTCGAACAGCTCATCCATCCCCTGCTTACCGGCGCCGGAGACGGATTGATAAGTGCTGACGACCACCCGCTTGATGCCGGCTGCGTCGTGCAGCGGCTTGAGCGCCACCACCATCTGCGCCGTCGAGCAGTTCGGGTTCGCGATGATGTTCCGCTTCTTATAGTCGTCGATCGCATCCGGATTCACTTCCGGCACGATCAGCGGAACGTCCGGGTCCATCCGATAGAGCGACGAATTGTCGATCACCACGCATCCGGCAGCGGCTGCCTTCGGCGCGTAGTCCTTGGTCGGTCCGGAGCCTGCAGCGAACAGCGCGATGTCCCAACCGGAGAAATCGAAGTGTTCCAGGTTCTGGCACTTCACCTTTTTGCCGGTGTCGCCAATTTCGACTTCGATGCCTTGCGAGCGCGAGCTGGCCACAGCCGCCACCTCGTCCATCGGAAACTCGCGCTCGGCCAGGATCGCGAGCATCTCGCGGCCCACGTTCCCCGTCGCACCTACAACCGCTACACGGTAACCCATCTGATCAATCCTCGGTCAAAATCCGTAAAAATGAAAAAGGCGCCCTGGCTGGTCTGCCAGGACGCCTTTCATGAAACTCTGCGTTTCGGCGGCGGGCCTCAGCCCTCCTGGCTCACAGTCTGCTTGCGCTCTGCAATACGGGCCCGTTTGCCGGTCCGGCCGCGCAGGTAGTAGAGCTTCGCCCGGCGCACGACGCCGCGGCGAACCACCTCGATGCTGTCCACGTTCGGCGAATAGAGCGGGAAGACGCGCTCCACACCTTCGCCGAAGCTCAGCTTACGGACGGTGAAATTGCTGTTGATGCCCCGGTTCGAGCGGGCGATGCATACGCCTTCGTAGTTCTGAATACGCGTACGCTCGCCTTCGACCACGCGCACGCCCACGCGAAGCGTATCGCCCGGGCGGAATTCGGGAATGCTCTTCCCTTCATTGAAAGCTGCGATGGCCTCGGCCTCGAGCTCCTGGATCAGACCCATGACGGGCTCCTTCAATCCTCATGCCGCGCGCCAGAGGCAGACTGGTCCCGAGCGCCCCTGTGGCGCTCCCAAAGGTCCGGCCTGCGTAACCGTGTATCTTCCTCCGCGCGGGCTTTTCTCCACGCGGCGATTTTCGCATGATCCCCCGATCGCAGCACTTCAGGGATCGTGCGCCCTTCCCATTCGACAGGTCGGGTATAGTGCGGATACTCGAGCAACCCTTCTTCGAAGGATTCCTCGGCTCCGCTGGACGGCGCGCCCATTACGCCGGGAAGCAGACGAATGCAAGCGTCGAGGATCGCCAGCGCCGCCGGCTCACCGCCGGAGAGGACGATGTCGGCAAGGCTGACCTCCTCCACGCCTCTGCCTTCGAAAATCCGCTCGTCGAACCCTTCGAAGCGGCCGCACAGGATGGTCACGCCCGGGCCCGCCGCCAGTTCACGGATTCGTGCCTGTGTGATCGGCTTGCCGCGCGGAGTCATGGCCAATACAGGGCAGTTCGGCTGCTGGGTCCGGGCATGATCGATCGCCGCGGCCAGGACATCCGGCTTGAGCACCATTCCCGCCCCGCCCCCTGCCGGCGTGTCGTCCACAGTGCGATGCTTGTCCGTGGCGAAGTCGCGGATCTGCACGGTCTCGAGCGACCACGCACCCTCCGCCAAGGCCCGGCCGGCAAGCGAAACGCCGAGCGGCCCGGGAAACATCTCGGGGTAAAGCGTTAGAACCGTGGCGGCGAAGCTCATCGAGCCGCCATGCACACGGGCCGGGGAGCAAGGCAAGCGTGGAAGACTGCATCATCGTCGGCGCCGGGCCGGCCGGCCTTACCGCAGCCATATACCTTGCGCGCTTCCATCTCTCGATCCGCCTGTTCGACAGCGGCAACAGCCGAGCGGCGCTGATCCCCTGCACGCACAATCACGCCGGCTATCCGGAAGGCATCTCGGGTCGTGAATTGCTGGCACGCATGCTCGAACAGGCCGAACGCTACGGGGCACAGCGGGAATTGGCGCGGGTCACCAAAGTAGAGCGAGCGGACGATGGCTTCCTCGTGCGCACCGACCAGCGCGAATACCGCAGCCGGACGGTGCTTCTGGCCACCGGCGTCATCAACAACCGCCCCAAGGATATCGACGATGCGCTACATACCGAGGCGCTGGCGGAGGGATTGCTGCGCTACTGCCCGATCTGCGACGGCTACGAGGTGACCGACAAGCGCGTGGCGGTGATCGGAACCGGTCGCCACGGCGCCGCCGAGACGCTATTCCTGCGCGGCTATACCGCCCACCTGACGCTGATCTCGCCGGAGGCCGAGCACAGCTTCGAGCCGAAAATGGAAGCCGAGTTGGAACGAGCGGATGTCACGCGAGTGGCCGGGCCCTGCGGCGGTTACGCGATAGAAGACGGGCAGTTGGCGCTCGACACCGCCGAAGGGCGCCTACGCTTCGACAGTGTCTATCCCGCTCTCGGCTCGCGCGTCCGCTCCGACCTAGCTTCGGAAGCGGGGGCGATGATCAGCGACGACGACTGCGTCGTTGTCGACTCGCATCAGCGCACCAATGTGCCGGGCCTGTTCGCTGCGGGCGACGTGGTGAAGGGGCTCGACCAGATCAGCCACGCGATGGGGGAAGGCGGGGTCGCCGCAACGGCGATCCGCAACTACCTCGCCGAGTTGGAACCGCTGCGGCGCTAAACGTCGGCGAATTCCGATGTCACGACAACGCGCTCGTCGTTCCACTCCGGAACCGCTTCGCTATGCATGGGCACCATGAAGCGCCGGCCATCGGCCCGTTCGATCTCGAGGATGTCTCCGGCCCCGTAGTTCTCGACCGCCGCGACGGTGCCGAGTGCTTCCCCGGTGTCTGAAACCGCGGCCAGGCCGATCAGGTCGGCGTGGTAGTACTCGCCCTCTTCGAGCGGCGGGAGGGCGGAACGCGGCACGCTCAGCAGTGTACCGCGGAGCTTCTCGGCCGCGCTGCGATCCGGGACCTCGGCAAATCGGGCAATAGCCCCACCCTTGCCGTCGTCCCGCACTGCTTTGAGGGTCAAGCCGCCGTCGTTGAAACTGGTATGGCTGGAGAGGGTTTTCACACCCTCCCCAAACAGCTTTAGGCGAACCTCACCCGTCACGCCGTGCGCTCCGATTACGGCGGCCAGCGTGACAGGCTTGTCCGTCATCGGCGATTAGCCTTGAGCCGCTTCCTCGGAACCCTCGGCAGGCTCGTCGGTGCTGGCACCCACCGAAGCATCGTCACCGGTGGCCGGGTTCTCACTGCCTTCGGCCGGCTCATCGGTGCTCTGCGCGGTTTCTTCCGCAACAGGAGCGTTGGCCGCTTCCTCGGCAGCCTTGGCCGCTTCCTCGGCTTCGGTCTGCTTGGCGGCACGCTCTTCGGCGCGCTCCTTGGCCTTGTCGCCCGGTTCACCCTTCTTCGGGTTGTTCTTGGCCGCGCGCTCCTTGATACCGGCGGCATCGAGGAAGCGGGCGACGCGATCGGTCGCCTGGGCGCCGACGCCGAGCCAATAGCGCGCGCGATCTTCGTTCAGCTTGACGCGGTTCTCGTCGTCCTTGGCGAGCAGCGGGTTGTATGTGCCGATCTGCTCCAGGTACTTGCCGTCACGCGGGCTGCGCGTGTCCGACACGACGATCCGATAGTACGGGCGCTTCTTGTTACCGCCACGCGAAAGCCTGATTGCAACTGCCATTCTAACTCACCTTTCCAAATCTGGATTTCGTAAACTCAGTTCTTCTTGAGCAGGTTCTGAAGGTCGGGCGGCAACTGCGCGGTGCCCCCCATTCCCGGTCCGCCGAGGCCCGGCATCCCTTCTGCGCCCGGAGCAGTCAGCCCGCCCTTGCCGAACAGCGCACCGAGCCCCTTGAGCCCGCCCATCTTCTTGATCTGCTTCATGGCGCGGCCCATTTCCTGGTGCATCTTCAGCAGCTTGTTGACGTCCTGGACCGTGGTGCCCGAGCCGGCAGCGACGCGCTTCTTGCGCTTTGCGTTGAGCAGTTCCGGCCGCGCACGCTCCTTCGGAGTCATCGAGCCGATGATCGCGTCCATGTGCAGCAGAACCTTGTCGTCCATGCCGCTCGCCGCCATCGCCTGCTTGGCCTTCTTCATGCCCGGCATCATGCCGGCGAGCATTCCGAGGCCGCCCATCTTCTGCATCTGCTGAAGCTGGGTGCGCAGGTCGTTCATGTCGAACTGGCCCTTGAGCATCCGCTCGGCCAGCTTGTCGGCATCTTCCTTCTCGATCGTCGCTGCGGCTTTCTCGACGATCGAGACGATGTCTCCCATGCCGAGAATGCGACTGGCGACGCGTCCGGGATGAAATGCTTCGATCGCATCGAGCTTCTCGCCGGTGCCCGCGAACTTGATCGGCTTGCCGGTGACGGCACGCATCGACAACGCCGCGCCGCCGCGCGCATCGCCGTCCATCCGAGTGAGCACGACGCCGGTCAGCGGCACTTCGTCCGAGAAGCTCTGGGCAACGTTGACGGCGTCCTGGCCGGTCAGCGAGTCCACCACCAGCAGGACTTCGGTCGGTGCAGCGACGCCCGCGACGGCCTTCATCTCGGCCATCAGCGCATCATCGACGTGGAGCCGACCAGCCGTATCGAGCAGCAGTACGTCGATCGCCTGAAGCTTCGCCGATTCGAGCGCACGGCGGGCGATGTCCACCGGCTGCTGCCCCACCACAATCGGTAGCGTCGCTACCTGGACCTGCTCGCCGAGGACCTTGAGCTGTTCCTGCGCGGCCGGCCGGTTGACGTCGAGCGACGCCATCATCGCCTTCTTGCCGTGCTTTTCCTTGATCAGCTTGCCAAGCTTGGCGGTCGTGGTGGTCTTACCCGAACCCTGCAGGCCGACCATCATGATTACGACCGGCGGCTTAGCGTCTAGTGTCAGCGGAGCGGCTTCCTCGCCGCCGAGCATCGCCACCAGTTCGTCGTTGACGATCTTGACGACTTGCTGCCCCGGCGTGACCGAGCGCAGGACCTGCTGCCCCACTGCCTTTTCGGTCACCGCGTCGATGAACTTGCGCGCCACCGGCAACGCGACGTCGGCTTCAAGCAGCGCGATCCGCACTTCGCGCATCGCTTCGCGGACGTCGTTCTCATTCAGCGCGCCGCGGCCGCGCAGGCGGTCGAAGACGCCGGTGAGACGATCGGATAGCGTGTCGAACATCGCGCTCACGTACTCCAAAAGCGAAAAACGCCGGCGGACGAAACCTCGTCAGCCAGCGGGCAAATCAGCATTCTAGACCATGCCTCGGCATGGAAGATTTCACTTCAAAATCAGACGAATGGTGGAGCCTAGCGGGATCGAACCGCTGACCTCTACAATGCCATTGTAGCGCTCTCCCAGCTGAGCTAAGGCCCCGTATCCATTCACATATAGGCATGCCCTGGGAGGCCTGCCAACCCCGAACCACCGGCTCGGGAGGGCCGCCCTTTATGAGGGGCGGCCCGATTCCGCAAGCCCCAAATCAGAGGTCTTCTTCATCGTCGTCGCCGGCGCCCGACACGCCGAGATCGTCGTCGCCGCCGAGGTCGATGTCGTTGTCCGGCGAATCCTCGCCGTCATCGACGTCCTCAAGCTCGGCATCGGCCAGATCCGAATCAGCCTCTTCGGGTTCCTTGTCCTTCTGCGCTTCCTCGAACGGAATAGGCTGCTTGGACTTGAGCACCGGCTCCGGATACCATTGGTTGCCGCATTCGATGCAAACGACCGGTTCATCCTTGTTGAGATCGTAAAAGCGCTCACCGCACTTAGGGCAGCTGCGCTTGGCGCCCCATTCTGGCTTGACCATGAGTATGTCCTCGTCTGCCCACCACGGCGGGCCTGCATTGCACTAATTGATGGAGCGGGCCCTGAGCACAATCAAGGGGCCGGAATCAAGAGCGGGGCGCGCCTTGCCACAGCCCCTGGGCGCTGTCAAAAGCCCGCGCGTTTGCCCTCATTCCGGCTTTGAAAGGCCCGCCTTGTCCGCCAATTCCACTTATCCGCGTTCACGCCGCTTCATCCCCGCCGGCCCACTGAAGGGGCGTATCCGGGTACCAGGTGACAAGTCGATCAGCCACCGTTCGCTGATGTTCGGCGCACTGGCCGTGGGAGAAACCCGCGTGACGGGTCTGCTCGAGGGCGAAGACGTGATGGCGACCGCCGCGGCGCTGCGGGCGATGGGCGCAACGATCGAACGCGAAGCCGAAGGAGCCTGGAGCATCCACGGCGTGGGCGTCGGTAGCCTGCTGCAGCCGCAGGTGGCGCTCGAGATGGGCAACTCGGGCACCTCCACTCGATTGCTGATGGGCCTTGTCGCAAGCCATCCGATTAGCACCCACTTCACCGGCGATGCCAGCTTGTCCAAGCGACCGATGGGCCGGGTGACGGAACCATTGGGCCTGATGGGGGCGGCCTTCGAGACAAGTCCGGGCGGGACACTGCCGCTGACCGAGCGCGGCCTCTCGCCGGCCGTTCCGATCACGTACCGCCTCCCCGTTGCCAGCGCGCAGGTAAAGAGCGCTATCCTGCTCGCCGGGCTCAACGCGGCCGGGGTAACAACCGTGATCGAGCCGGTGCCGACGCGGGACCATACCGAGCGCATGCTCAAGGGCTTCGGCGCGGACTTGTGGATAGAGGAACAGAACGGGGAGCGGGTGATCCGCATCCGCGGAGAGGCCGAGCTGAAGCGCCAGACCATCGAAGTGCCGGGCGACCCCTCGTCGGCCGCGTTCTTCGTCGTGGCCGCGCTGCTGGTGCCGGGTAGCGACCTCGTGATTGAAAACGTCGGCCTCAACCCCACGCGGGCCGGGCTGTTCGAAGCGCTACGGCAAATGGGTGGGCAGATCGAGGAGCTGGAGCGGCGCGAAGTCGGCGGCGAAACCGTCGCAGACCTGCACGTGCGCCATTCCATGCTAAGCGGGATCGACGTCGACCCGGCGCTCGCGCCCAGCATGATCGACGAGTTCCCGATCCTGTTCGTCGCCGCAGCGCTGGCTCAGGGTCGCACCGTCACCACCGGCCTCGAAGAACTGAGAGTGAAGGAGTCCGATCGCATCACTGCGATGGCAGAGGCCTTGCGCCTTGCGGGAGCACGGATCGAAGAGCGCGAGGACGGGCTGGTAATCGACGGGACCGGCGGCGATCCGCTGCCGGGTGGATCGGAACCGATCGTCACACACCTCGACCACCGGATCGCGATGAGCATGGCCATCGCCGGTCACGCCAGTCGTACCGGGGTGGAGGTCGACGACACCTCACCGATTGCTACCAGCTTTCCGCAGTTCGAGGCCCTGCTCGACGGCGCCACCGCGAACTGATCAGACGGGGCTGGAAACCTTCATCAGAACCAGCCCCGAAACGATCAGGACCGCGGCCAGCACGCGCGTGAACGTCACGGCTTCGCCGAGCACGATGATGCCGACCACGAAGGCGCCCACCGCCCCGATGCCAGTCCAGACCGTATAGGCGGTACCGAGCGGCAGCGACTTCATCGCCATCGCCAGCAGACCGAAGCTGAAGAACATCGCGCCAAAGGTCACCAGTGTCGGCGTCAGCCGCGTGAAGCCATCAGATAGCTTCATCGAATAGGCCCAGACGACCTCGAGCAAACCGGCGATGAACAAAATCACCCAAGCCATAGCAGCCTCCATTTTTGTCAGCTGCCGGGCCGTCCCGGTCTTGAACGCCCCGCTCGGAGAAGCGAAAGAGCACGGAGGACGTGGCCGCCGCGGTGCGCCACATAAGTCGGGCATGCCTGGTTCTCAATAGGCGCGATGCCGACTAGACCGCGCTCCATGATCATCGCTGTCGACGGCCCTACCGCTTCGGGCAAGGGCACCATCGCCCAGGCTCTCGCCGCTCATTACCGCCTGCCGCACCTCGATACCGGGCTGTTGTACCGCGCGGTCGGTCGGCAGGTCTTCCTCGATGGCGGGAGCCCTGATGATCCCGGCGACGCATTGGCGGCGACGAGTTTTCCCGAAAGCCTGCTGTCCGATACCGAACTGCGCAGCGAAGCGGCCGGGGGGCTTGCCAGCCGCGTCTCGGTACATCCTGCGGTGCGTGAGGCGCTGTTCGAGCGACAACGCAGCTTCGCCGTGCAACCCGGCGGTGCGGTTCTCGACGGACGCGACATCGGCACCGTTATCGCGCCGGACGCCGAGGTGAAGCTGTTCGTCACCGCCAGCGTCGAAGCACGGGCACTACGCCGATGGAAGGAGATGCAGCTGCGCGGAGAACCGCATACACTCGCCGAAATCGAAGCCGACCTACGCCGCCGCGACGAGCGTGATCGGACCCGAGCCGAAGCTCCACTTAAAGCAGCCAAAGACGCGGTGATCCTCGATACCTCTGAACTCAACCGGGAGGAATCCATCGCGGCGGCGATCGCGCTGGTGGAAGCCAAGCTGCGCGGCTGATCTTGGAAGCGCCCGCTTTCACTTGCCTTTAGGCCGTTTTTCGCCTAGGCGCGCGCCCGTTCGATTGGGCTGCGGCTCGGGTCGAGAGCGCGCTTCAGGCAAGGTCGGCATCGTTCGGGCGATTGGTTGCCCTTCTTCCGGCTTTTACGCTCCCGTCTCGTTCACGGTCTGAAAGAACGCTCGTGAAGGCATGCGGTCTCGCGAGCGGTTCGGCCACAAAGACCGGCGGACACAACCGCCTGGCCGGAAAAACGTGAACTAGGAACCTCATACTTATGGCAACTACTGCCAATCCCACGCGCGACGATTTCGCAAAGCTCCTCGATGAACAACTCGGCGGCGCCGAGGGCGGCTTCGAAGGCCGCGTCGTCAAAGGCACCGTCACCGGCATCGAGAACGGCATGGCGTTGATCGACGTCGGCCTGAAGAGCGAAGGTCGCATCTCCCTGCGCGAGTTCTCGCGCGGTGACGACGACCAGACGCTGAACGTCGGCGACGAAGTCGAAGTGTTCGTCGACCGCGTCGAGAACTCCGAAGGCGAAGCCATGCTCAGCCGCGACCGCGCTCGCCGCGAAGCCGCGTGGGACAAGCTGGAGAGCGAATTCGGCGAAGGCAAGCGCGTCGAAGGCCGCATCTTCGGCCGCGTCAAGGGCGGCTTCACCGTCGATCTGGATGGTGCCGTGGCGTTCCTTCCGGGTTCGCAGGTGGACATTCGTCCCGTCCGCGACGTGACCCCGCTGATGGACATGCCGCAGCCCTTCCAAATCCTGAAGATGGACCGTCGCCGCGGCAACATCGTCGTCTCGCGCCGCGCGGTTCTTGAAGAAACCCGCGCCGAGCAGCGCAGCGAGCTGATCGACAAACTCTCCGAAGGGCAGGTCATCGACGGCGTTGTCAAGAACATCACCGATTACGGTGCGTTCGTCGATCTGGGCGGCATCGACGGCCTGCTCCACGTGACCGACATGAGCTACAAGCGGGTCAACCACCCGTCTGAAGTGATCAACATCGGCGACACCGTCACCGTTCAGATCGTCCGCATCAACGCCGACACCCAGCGCATCAGCCTAGGCATGAAGCAGCTTGAGAGCGATCCGTGGGAAGGCGTTGCCGCCAAGTACCCGGTCGGCGCTAAGGTTTCAGGCACCGTCACCAACATCACCGAATACGGCGCCTTCGTGGAGCTGGAAGCCGGCATCGAAGGCCTGGTCCACGTCTCCGAGATGAGCTGGACGAAGAAGAACGTCCACCCGGGCAAGATCGTCTCGACCTCGCAGGAAGTCGAAGTGATGGTGCTCGAGGTCGATTCCGAGAAGCGCCGCATCAGCCTCGGTCTCAAGCAGGCCCAGCGCAATCCGTGGGAAGAGTTCGCGGACAAGCACCCGGTGGGCACTGTCGTCGAGGGCGAAGTCAAGAACGCCACCGAATTCGGCCTGTTTATCGGCCTTCCGGGCGACGTGGACGGCATGGTTCACATGTCGGACATCGCTTGGGGCATTTCGGGCGAGGACGCGCTGGCGCTGCACCGCAAGGGTGAGCAGGTCAACGCGATCGTTCTCGATGTCGATGTCGAAAAGGAGCGTATCAGCCTGGGCATGAAGCAGCTCGAAAAGGGCGCTCCGGCGGCCGGCGGCGCCGGCGCGGGCGGGCTGAAGAAGAACGACGTGGTCACGGTAACCGTGCTCGAAGTCCGCGATGGCGGCCTCGAAGTTCAGGCCGGCGACGACGGTGCGACGGGCTTCATCAAGCGGTCCGACCTCGGCCGCGACCGCGACGAGCAGCGTCCGGACCGCTTCCAGGTGGGCCAGAAGGTCGACGCGCTGGTCATCGGCTTCGACCGTTCGAAGAAGCCGAACTTCTCGATCAAGGCACGTCAGATCGCCGAAGAGAAGCAGGCCGTCGAGCAGTACGGTTCGTCGGATTCGGGTGCATCGCTGGGCGACATCCTCGGCGAGGCGCTGAAGAAGCAGTAAGCTTCGCGCCAATCCCTGACGGCACAACGAGGCCCGTCCGCTCACCCGAGCGGGCGGGCCTTTTCTCTAGGGGAGCCGCACATTAAGCATTGGCGCATGAAAGCCAGTTGCCAGTGCGGAAACCTGACGGCGGTGATCGTCACTGCGGCCGAGCCGATGATCGTGCTGTGCCATTGCCTCGACTGCCAGAAGCGTAGCGGCTCACCGTTCGGCGAAGTCGCCTATTATCCGGCTAGCGACGTGGCCGTTTCGGGTGAAGCGCGCGAATTCACGCGCCCGACGGACGAGGGGAACACGTTTACCAGCGGCTTCTGCCCGACCTGCGGCAGCACGGTCTATGCCCGAGCGAGCAAGTATCCTGGTATTCTGGGAGTAACCGTCGGCACGCTGGCAGATCCGTTCTTTCCTGTGCCGTCCCGATCGGTGTTCGAGCAGAGCCGGCACGACTGGATCGAAATGCCGCCAAGCGTACCGCGCCATCCGCGAGGGAGGAACAGTTGAGCCTGCAAGTCCACCAGTTCCCGTGCCTCACCGACAACTACGGTTTCCTGCTGCACGATCCAGCGAGCGGTGAGACCGCCTGCATCGATACGCCCGACGCCGACGCCTATCTGCGCGAAGCCGGAGCGAAAGGCTGGCGGATCACCCAAATCTGGAACACGCATTGGCATCCCGATCACGCAGGCGGGAATGAGGCGATCAAGGCCGCCACAGGCTGTACGATCGTGGCGCCGGAAGCGGACGCTGCGAGGATCGCGGGCATCGACCGAACCGTTGCCGATCGCGATAGGGTCACGCTGGGGGGCTGGAGCGCGCGCGTCATCGATGTAGGCGGACACACGCTGGGGCACGTTGCATACCATCTGCCGGAAGCCCAGATCGCTTTCGTCGGGGATTCGCTGTTCGCTCTCGGATGTGGCCGAATGTTCGAAGGAACGGCAACGCAATTCTGGACAAGCCTGTCCCGGCTGAAATCCCTTCCGCCCGAAACCACTCTCTACTGCGCGCACGAGTACACGGCTTCGAACGCACGCTTCGCGTTGCACGCCGATCCCGAGAACGAAGCCCTCCAGGCCTACGCGGATGAAGTGCGCCGCAAACGCGCTGCAGAAGAGCCCACAGTGCCCTTCAAGTTGGAGCGGGAACTGGCGACCAACCCGTTCTTGCGGGCCGACACGCCGGAAATGCGCGCCCTCTGGGGCGGCGGCTCTCCCGCCGAAACCTTCGCCGCGCTCAGGGCCGCGAAGGACAACTTCTAGTCCGGAGATTTGCGGCGGCGCTCGCTCGGCGAGCGCTCGCCTTTGAAGGATGGGCGGCGCGTTGGAAGGCACCGCTCGTCAGACACTCAGATGGCCGAGATCGTCTGGTCGACGAACTTGCGATCGGCGTCTTCACCGTGCTTAGCAGCGATCAGGGCGCGTGCCGCTTCGGTAGCCGCAGTGGCCGCCTGAACCCGCAGTTCCTCGACCGCGCCCCGCTCAGCCGCAGCGATCTTGTCTTCGGCCATGCGCTTGCGCCGGGCGATCAGAGCCTCGGTATCGGCTTGCGCCTTCTCGACGATAGCGGCTGCCTCGTCTTGGGCGTGCTCGATCATCGCCGCGGCGTCTTTCTCGGCATTCGACACCTTGGCGGCATATTCAGCGCGCAGCGCTTCGGCTTCGGCGCGCAGCGCCTTGGCTTCATCGAGCTGCTCGCGGATCGCCGCGATCTTCGCGTCGAGCCCGCGGGTAATCAGCTTGGGAACGCCTTTCCACAGCAGAATGGCGATGAACACCAGCATGGCCAGGCCGACCCAGGCCGCCGGGCCGATGAAGCCGAATGCGACCGGAGTGGCGTGCGCTCCGTCGTGTGCGCCGGCGTCATGCTCTACCGTGGCATGCAGTTCCTGCTCGGCAGCGGGATTAGCCATGGCTCAATACTTCCTTTACCGCCGCCTGAGCGGTCGTGGGCTCGACCTCGACGCCGGCGAGGCGGGCGACGATGTCCCGCGCCGCTTCGCTGGCGACCGATTCGATCTCGGCCGCAGCAGCCGTACGCGCGGCGCCGATAGCCTGCTCCGCTTCGGCGAGGCGGCTGTCGATCTGTGTCTGGGCCGCAGCCAGCTTCTTCTCGGTGTCCGCGGCGGCTTGCGCCTTGGCGGTGTTCACCAGAGCTTGCGCCTGCGCGCGGTTCTCATTTTCACGCTGACGCCACGCCGCTTCCTGGGCGTCCGCTGCATCGCGGGCGGCCTGGGCGGCGGCAAGGTCCTGAGCGATCTGGCTGTCGCGCTGAGCGACAGTGTCCATCACCTTCGGAACCATTCCCCGACCCACGACGAAGAAGACCAGTCCGAAGATGATCAGCATCCAGAAGATCTGGCTGGAATAGGTTTCGGCTAGCTGGGCTATCTGAGGCATCGATCGAGGTCCGCGGTCAGCGACATGGAGTCCGGCCGGACACGTGCCCGGCCGGAAATCGGATCAGGAGTTCGTCAGGCGACGAAGATCAGGATCATCGCGACGACGAACGCCAGCAGGCCGAGAAGCTCGGCAGCGGCGAAACCGATGAACAGGCGGCCCTGCTGGCCGTCGGCGGCACCCGGGTTGCGGACGGCGCTCTCGAGGAACGAGCCGAAGACGTTACCCACGCCGATGGCGGCCATGCCCGCACCGATAGCCGCGAGACCGGCGCCGATCAGCTTTGCTGCTTCCATTTCCATGACTGAAACTCCGTTTGAAACGCGTTGAAGGACGATTGCTTAGTGAAGGTTCTCGGCGTCGTTGATGTAGAGCGAGGTCAACAACGCGAAGACATAGGCCTGGATGCCTGCGACGAGGATCTCAAGCGCGCAGATCGCCACCATTAGAGCGAACGTGGCCGGCGCGATCAGGAGACCGTAGCCAAGGCCGGCATTGGTCGAATCGATGATGAAGCTCGACAGCACTTCGAGCAGAACGTGGCCCGCCATCATGGCCACGAACAGACGCAGACCGAGGCTGAATGGGCGCACCAAGAAGCTGATGAGCTCGATGACGAAGATCAGTGGGATCATCGGCAGCGGTGTGCCGTGCGGCACGAACAGGCTGAAGAAGTGGAAGCCGTGCTTCCAGAAACCGACGATCAATACGATCGAGAAGGAAAGGATCGCCAGCACGCCGGTCGCGGTGAAGTGGCTGGTGAAGGTA
>JAJUJV010000061.1 GCA_029265155.1 Altererythrobacter sp.
CCCGCTCCATTTCGAGATTGGCTTCGGCGGCGGCGAGCACATGGCGCAGCGCGCCGACATGCTGCCGGATCACGGCTTCATCGGCTGCGAGCCGTTCGTCAACGGCGTGGCGCAGGCGCTGGTGCACGTCAGCGGCGATCACGGCGCACGGCCCCCGCTGCCCAATGTCCGCCTGCACCATGGCGACGCGCTGGAAGTACTAAGCCGGGTGCCGGACGGCGCGCTGTCGTTCCTCTACCTGCTCCATCCCGATCCCTGGCCCAAGGCGCGCCATGCGAAGCGGCGGATGATGAACGATGGGCCGGTGTCGCTGTTCGCCGCCAAGCTGAAGCCCGGCGGGGAGTTCCGCTTCGGGACCGATCATCCCGTTTATCTGCGCCACGCGCTGATGGTGATGCGCGGGCATGCCGACCGGTTCGAATGGCTCGTCGAAGGGCCCCACAGTTGGCAGAACCGCCCGGCCGGCTGGCCCGAGACTCGTTACGAAGCGAAGGCCCGGCGCCTGGGCCACGAAGTATGGTACTTCCGCTTTCGCCGCAGATAAGCCGCAATTGGGCGAAATAGCCTCGCTTCGGCCGGCGAATGATTCTCTATCTTTTTGGTTGAGAATAGAAGCAGTAGCTCCTGCGCCGACCGCAAAGGGGGAGATTGCATGAATTGGGCCGACCTGGACTTGGCTGCCTTGCTCCCGTTCATCGCCGTCGGCTTTGCCGCCCAGCTCGTGGACGGCGCGCTCGGCATGGCTTTCGGTGTCATTTCCAGCACCCTGCTGGTCAGCGTGCTGGGCGTCCCTCCGGCCACGGCTTCGGCCGGCGTGCACATCGTCGAGAGCTTCACCACCGGCGTTTCGGGCATCAGCCATGCGCTTCATCGCAATATCAACTGGAAGCTGTTC
Source organism: Altererythrobacter sp. (assembly GCA_029265155.1). Classification (GTDB taxonomy): domain Bacteria; phylum Pseudomonadota; class Alphaproteobacteria; order Sphingomonadales; family Sphingomonadaceae; genus Croceibacterium_A. The sequence goes on from JAJUJV010000061.1 coordinate 896, forward strand.
TTCCGGCTGCTGATACCCGGCGTGATCGGCGGCGCGCTCGGCGCCTACGTGCTTTCCTCGCTCGATGCCTCGATCACTCGGCCGTTCGTCATGGCCTATCTCACCGCGATCGGTCTTTATCTGCTCTATCGCGGCTTCGGCTTCCCGCTGAAACCGCGCGAGCCGCGGATCGTCGAGCCGCTGGGCCTCGCCGGCGGCTTTCTCGACGCCGCGGGTGGAGGGGGGTGGGGGCCCGTCGTCACGTCGAACCTGATCGTCCAGGGATCGCCTCCCCGCACGACGATCGGCACTGTCAGCGCCACCGAGTTCTTCCTGACGGTGACCATCTCGGCCAGCTTCCTGTTCCACATCGGCCTGGAAGGGTTCGACAGCGCCTTCCTCAACCCGGTGGTCGGCTTGCTCATCGGCGGCGTGGTGGCAGCGCCGTTCGGGGCCCTTGTCGCCAAGCGCGTGCCGGCCAAAACGCTGATGATCCTGGTCGGTGTCGTGCTCACCGTGACCAGCGCTTACGGGGTCTACAGCGCGCTGAGCTGAGCCGAATCGAGATCAGGTGGCGGCCGAACCCGCCGCCACGATCACCAGCGTGACGCCGACCAGCACCGCCACCCCAAGCACCTGTTTGCGCAGAATGGAGCGGCCCGAGCGCATGGTCATGACGTTGATGGCAAAGCCGATCAGGCCCGCCAGGAGCCCAGCCTGGCCCGCGGCGCGGTTGGCGCGGTACCACGCGGCTTCCGAGGCGCGCGTCGCCTCGGTACGCACCCCGTAGAAGCCGTTCGGCTCGATCCAATCGAGCGCCATCGGCAGGCTGATCGCCGCAAACAGCAGCGGCACCCCGGCCAGAACCCAGGGTGTCGGCTGCCGCTTCACCCCACCACGCCGGCTGCGGCGAGCACCGCCAGCGTCAGCATGTCGGGCGCGCTCGACGTCATCGCCGCGATCTGCACCGGCTTTTCCATGCCGATCAGCATCGGGCCGATCGTGGCGTTACCGGCAAGCTCGCGCAGCAGCTTGGCCGAAAGGTTGGCGGACTGCAGCCCGGGCATGATCAGCACGTTGGCCGGGCCCGACAGGCGGCTGAACGGGTAGAGCCGCATGACCTTGGGATTGAGCGCGGCGTCCGGTGCCATCTCGCCCTCGTACTCGACCCCGGGATCCTCGGCGTCGAGGATATGCACCGCCTCGCGGATGCTCTCGAGCCACTTGCCTGAAGGGTTGCCGAAGGTGGAGTAAGACAGGAACGCGACGCGCGGCTCGTGCCCCAGTCGCCGCGCCACCGCCGCGGTCTCCTTGGCGATGTGCGCCAGGTCCTGCGCGCTCGGCCGCTCGTTGATCGTCGTGTCGGCCAGAAACACGGTGTAGTTCTTGCCGATCATCAGGTGGATGCCGAAGGGCACCTGGCCGCCCTTGGGCCCGATCACCAGCCCGACTTCGCGCATGGTCTGTGCAAACGGCCGGGTGATGCCCGAGATCATCGCATCGCCATGGCCAAGAGCCAGCAGCAGCGAGGCGAAGACGTTGCGGTCCTGGTTGACCATGCGGCGTACGTCGCGCTCGGTATAGCCGCGGCGCTGGAGGCGCTCGTACAGGTAGTCGACCATTTGCGGCACCAGGATCGAATCCGCCGAGTTCTGGATCTCGAACTCCGCGGTCCGGTCGATGCCGAGCTCGGCCAACTTGTCCTTCACGGCCTGGGTGCGGCCGACCAGCACTGGCGTGCCATAGCCGAAATCGCGGAACTGGATTGCCGCGCGCAGCACCACGTCTTCTTCCGCTTCGGCGAAGATCACCCGCTTCGGGTTCTTCTTCACTTCGCTGTAGACACTGGTCAGCACCGAAGTGGTCGGGTTGAGCCGGCTCTTCAGCGCGTGGCGGTAGGCCTCGAAATCTTCGATCGGCGCCTGCGCGACGCCCGAATCCATCGCCGCTTTGGCCACCGCCGAGGAAACGACCTCCATCAGCCGCGGATCGAACGGCGCCGGGATGATGTAATCGCGGCCGAACTGCTGGTTGGTGCCGTATGCGGAGGCGACTTCCTCGGGCACCGTCTGCCGCGCCAGCTTTGCGATGGCTTCGGCGGCGGCGATCTTCATCTCCTCGTTGATCGCGGTCGCCTGCACGTCGAGCGCGCCGCGGAAGATGAAGGGGAAGCCGAGCACGTTGTTGACCTGGTTCGGGTAGTCCGAGCGGCCCGTGGCGATGATCGCGTCCGGGCGCACGGCCTTGGCGTCCTCGGGCGTGATCTCCGGGTCGGGGTTGGCCATGGCGAAGATGATCGGCTGCTCAGCCATCTTCGCCACCCACTCGGGCTTGAGCGCCCCGGCGGCTGACAAGCCGAGGAAGATGTCCGCACCCTCGAGTGCTTCCTCGAGCGTGCGCCGGTCGGTGTCGACGGCATGCGCGCTCTTCCACTGGTCGACGTTGTCGCGCCCCGGGTAGATCACTCCGGAGCGGTCGCACATCAGCACGTTTTCGTGCCGCACACCCATCGCCTTGATCAGCGCGGTGCAGGCGATCGCCGAAGCGCCGGCGCCGTTCACCACCATGCGCACGTCCTTGAGGTCGCGGCCGGTCAGGTGGCAGGCGTTGAGCAGGCCGGCCGCGGAGATGATCGCGGTGCCGTGCTGGTCGTCGTGCATGACCGGGATCTTCATCCGCTCACGCAAGGCCTGCTCGATCACGAAACACTCGGGAGCCTTGATGTCCTCGAGATTGATGCCGCCGAAGCTCGGCTCCATCAGCGCGATGGCGTTGATGATCGCTTCCGGGTCTTCGGTGTCGAGTTCGAGGTCGATCGCGTCGACATCGGCGAAGCGCTTGAACAGCACCGCCTTGCCTTCCATCACCGGCTTCGAGGCGAGCGCCCCGAGGTTCCCCATGCCGAGGATCGCAGTGCCGTTGGAGATGACCGCAACCAGGTTCGAGCGAGCGGTGTAGCGCGCGGCGCACGAAGGATCGTCGGCGATCGCTTGGACCGGGACCGCGACGCCGGGCGAGTAAGCGAGGCTCAGGTCGCGCTGCGTGGCCATCGGCTTCGAGGCAACGATCTCGATCTTACCCGGCCGGATGGCCTCGTGATAGAATAGCGCTTCGCGCGCCGTGAAACGATCGGTCTTCTCTTCGGCCAATGGCACTTCCCCGCGGGCTGTCTGTCGGTTTCGTGTGTAACGGCCCTAACGCGCCGAGGCGCCGGGGCATAGTGAAAAGGCGGCCCGACGCACTGAAGCGGAACCCGACCGCGGGCCAAGTCTTGTGATAGCGGAAGCGGAAGGAGACTCCTCATGAGCCGTATTGCTGTCGTGGTCGGAAGCCTGCGGGCTGAATCGTTCAACCGCCAGCTCGCCGAGGCCATGATTCGCCTCCCTGCGGCCGAAGGACACGAGTTCGCTTTCCTCGAGATCGGCGACCTGCCGCTCTACAATCAGGACGACGACGCCAACCCGCCCGAGCAGGCGGTGCGGCTCAAGCGCGAGATCCGCGCCGCCGACGGCGTGATGTTCGTCACTGCCGAATACAACCGCTCGATCCCCGGCGTGCTCAAGAACGCCATCGACCACGCCTCGCGCCCCTACGGCGACAGCGCCTGGGCCGGAAAGCCCGCCGGCGTGATCGGCGTCTCGATCGGCGCCCCCGGCACCTCGATGGCGCAGCAGCACTTGCGCAATGTCCTCGCTTACCTCGACATGCCCACGCTCGGGCAGCCCGAGGCGTTCATCCAGTGGCAGGACGGCCTCGTCGAGAACGGCGAAGTCGGCTCCGCCAGCCGCGATTTCCTCGACGGCTGGATGCAAGGCTTCATCCGTCTGGTGGAAACGCACTCGGGCTGAAGCTCACGCCCACGCCGAGCCCAAGCCGTGGAAAACCCCCGCCCGTTCATCGAACGGGAACCTTTCGCGTGGCACCATCGTCGAATTCGCAGGTCGTCCTGAAGGAGGAAATGCGTTGATGGGTGACTCGACGAGTGACGGCGATTTCGTCCGGCAGATCGAAGGCTACGGCCTCTCCACCGTTCAGATCCATTACTACATGCCCGATCATCCGAGCCTGCTGCAGCTCTTCGTCATGCAGCAATACGACCTCGCTCCCACCTTTCCGGAGCTCGACCGCTTCCTCGCCTACTGGCGAGCCGAGATCGAAGCGGTCCTCCACTCGGTCCGCGTCGCCCACAAGCACCTGATCGGCCCCGCCGAATGGCGCGCCGTCGACGGCGTCATCTCACTCCACTGAGTGGAGCGCGCTGGGGCTAGATAATCCCCACCGCTTTCCCCGCGCGCTCGAACATGCCGAGGATCGTCTCGACTTCCTCGCTCGAGTGCTCGGCGCAGAGCGAGCAGCGCAGCAGCGTCATGCCCGCGGGCGTCGCCGGGGGGCGGGCGAGGTTGACGTAGAGGCCTTCCTTCAGCAGCGCTTCCCACATCGCCGCGCCGCGCTCGAGGTCGGGCATGATCACCGCGACGATCGCGCTTTGCGGCTCCTCGGTGCCGAGGGTGAAGCCGAGCTCGGTCAGCCCGCCGTGCAGCCGCTTCGAATTCTCCCACAAATGCGCGCGCTTGTTCCCGCCGTGCATCAGCTTGCGGATGCTCGTCGCCGCGGTCGCCACCACACTCGGCGGCAGGCTGGCGGTGAACACGTAAGGGCGGCAGACCAGGCGCATGATCTCGAACTTCGGGTGGTTGGAGACGCAGAAGCCCCCGACCGTGCCGACGCTCTTCGAGAACGTGCCGATGATGAAGTCGACCTCGTCGATCACCCCCTGCTCTTCGGCCACGCCGCGCCCGTTGGGGCCGATGAAGCCCATCGAATGCGCCTCGTCGACGAGCACCATCGCCCCGTGCTTCTTTGCGACCGCGACCATCTCCTTGAGCGGCGCCACGTCGCCGAGCATCGAATAGACGCCTTCAAGCACGACGAGCTTGCCGGCGCCTTCCGGAATACGGCCGAGCCGGCGATCCATCGCGGCAATGTCGTTGTGCTTGAACGGCACGACTTCGGCATCGCCCATCTTGCAGCCGTCCCAGATGCTGGCGTGGCTGTCGATGTCGAGCACGATGTAGTCGCCCTTGCCGGCAATCGTGCTGATGATCCCGAGGTTGGCCTGGTACCCGGTCGAGAACACCATCGCGTGGTCCATCGCGTAGAATTCGCGCAGTGCGGCCTCGACTTCCTTGTGGCCCTGGTACGTGCCGTTGAGCACGCGGCTGCCCGTGGTGCCCGAGCCGAAATTGTCGAGCGCGTCCTTGCCCGCGGCGATCACCTCGGGGTCGAAGGTCATGCCCATGTAGTTGTAGGTGCCGAGCAGGATCGTATCGCGCCCGTTGCAGATCGCGCGGGTGGGGGAGAGGACCTTCTCCATCACCAAGTTGAACGGATCCTCGACCCCGCTCGCCAGCAGTCCTTCGCGCTGAGCGATGATCTCGTCGAACTTGCTGAACAGGTCGCGCGGCTCGCCGGCCGCCTCGAGAGCCTGCGGCCGGTCGGCCTGGCTGATGCCTTCGCTCATCGGGCTCAGCCTTCCGTCAGCTGCTGCACGTTGTCGACGAGCTGGCCGTAGTTCTCGATCTCGGCCTGCTGGTTCATGCTGATGATGATGTCGAACTCGTCCTCGATCGCGGCAACGAAATCCATCACCGTCAGGCTGTCGAACTCGAGGTCGCCGGCGAACGTTGTCTCGTCCGAGACTTCGACACCCTTCTTGTTGAACGGTTCGATCAACGCACGGATACGGCTGTCGACTTCGGCGCGGTCCATGGGAATTCCCCTATCAGTGGGCGGGCGGCTGCGCCTGCCATGTCATGGCCAGGGGAAAGCGGCCCGAGGGCCCGCTTGTCAAGCGTTGGCGCGTCGGCCTGCTGCCGCGGAAGCGAGAGCTGCGCCGGAGCGGGGCCTGCGCGCGCCCGGCGTCGCGTCAGGAAAGCAGGCCGTTGACCGCTGCCATGAACGGGCCGATCGAGACGGGCTTGGCCAAATAGCCTTCGGCGCCAACTTCGCGAATCCGCTCCTCGTCGCCCTTGCCGGCGTAAGCGGTGACGGCGAGCACCGGCACGTCGGCCAGCGCGGCGTCTTTCTTGAGGTCGGCGATTAGGTCGAGCCCCGACACGTCCTGGAGCTGGATGTCCATGACCACCAGGTTGGGGAAAAAGCTGCGTGCTTTCTCGATCGCATCGTTGCCGTCCGCTACAGGTTCGACGGCGAAACCGCTAGCCTTGAGAACGTCGCAGAAAAGCTTACGATTGAGGTCGTTGTCCTCGACAACGAGGATTCTCTTCGTCACTGCGCCCCCCGATGCTCCCACCCCCCGGGAGCGTTTCGCGACCCTTAACCCGTTAACGGATAACTGACAATTCTTAACAGGCATGAAGATTCGGTTAGGGATGCTGCCGAAATTGCCCTTCTTGCTCTCGGCTGGGTCCTTTCGGACACACCCCGGGCCGAGCGCTTTCTGGCGCTGACCGGCCTCACTCCTGACACTTTGCGCGCTTCCGCCGCGAGCCCTGCCACGCAGAGGGCGGTGCTCGATTTCATCTGCGCGCATGAGCCTGATCTTATCGCCGCTGCCGACGCGCTCGACATGAAGCCCGCCGAACTGGCCGCGATTCGCGAAGGGCTCGCACCATGAGGCGGCCGCTGGTCGTCACCGACTGCGACGAAGTGCTGCTGCACATGGTGCGCCACTTCCGCGACTGGCTCGGCGAGACTCACGCGATCGACTTCGCCCTGAACGGCGATCCGTTCCGCCAGTCCTTCCGGCGCCGCGACGGCGGCGAGGAACTCAGCGATGCCGACAAGTGGCAGTACCTGACTCAGTTTTTCGATGCCGAGATGCACCGCCAGACGGCGATCGAAGGCGCTGCGGCGGCGCTGACCGAGCTCGCCCGCGAAGCGGACGTGGTCGTCCTGACCAACCTCGAGGATCGCTATCAGCTCAGCCGCACGCGTCAGCTCCTCGAACACGGCATCGATGCGCGGGTATTCACCAACCAGGGGCCCAAAGGGCCCGCGCTGCAGCGGATCGTCGAGGAATATGCGCCCAGCCGCGCGGTGTTCATCGACGACATAGCCAACCATCACGCTTCGGCCGCCGAGATAGCGCCGAGCGTATCGCGGCTGCATTTCTGCGGCGAGCCTGGTGTGGCGCCGCACATCCCTTGTGCGCACCGCGCCGGCGATGCCCACGCCCGGCTCGACACCTGGAGCGAAGCGCTACCCTGGATTCTCGAAACCCTGCATGGAGAGCCGTGAATGAGCCTGTCCGATCGCCTGACCGAGTTGGGGATCACGCTGCCCGCCGCCGCCGCGCCGGTCGCCGCCTACGTCCCCGTCGTCGTCGCCGGCAATCTGGCGCATGTCTCCGGGCAATTGCCGTTCATCGACGGCCGGTTGGTGACCGGCCGGCTGGGCGAAGATGTCTCGACGGAGCAAGGCTATGCCGCCGCACGCGCCTGCGGGCTGATGATCCTGGCGCAGCTTGAGGCCGCGCTCGGCTCCCTCGATCGGGTCGAGCGAGTGGTCAAGCTCGGCGCTTTCGTCAATTCGGCGGCCGATTTCACCGATCAGCCCAAAGTCGCCAACGGCGCGTCGGAACTTATGGCGCAGGTATTCGGCGAGGCGGGCAAGCACGCCCGCAGCGCAGTCGGCGTTCCGGTGCTCCCTTTGGGCGCTGCGGTCGAGGTGGACGCGATCGTTGCTCTGAGGCCCTGAGGGGCTCGCAACCCGCCCGGCCAGCCCCTAGCTAAGGCGCCATGGCGGAAGGCGATCTGACGGCCCGCGTGGCCCCATCGGTCGGCAGCTTGCCGGCTGCCGAATGGGACCGGCTGGCGGGCAGCGCCAATCCCTTCGTCAGCCACGCATTCCTCACCGCGCTCGAAGACTCGGGCAGCGTCGGGCCGGGTACCGGCTGGGGCCCGGCACCGATCGTCATCGAGGACGCCGCCGGCGGCTTGCTGGCCGCCCTACCTGCCTACCTCAAGGGCCACAGCCAGGGCGAATACGTGTTCGACCACGCCTGGGCCGATGCCTGGGAACGCGCCGGCGGCGACTACTACCCGAAGCTGCAGATCGCTGCGCCGTTCACCCCGGCCACCGGCCCGCGGCTACTGCTCGCCGACGAAGCCTACGCCGCGCCGCTGCTCCGCGCTGCCGAGCAACTCTGTCGGCAACACGGCCTTTCGTCCGCGCACGCGACGTTCATCGAACCCGGCCAGCTTCCGCTGTTCGAACGAGCGGGGTGGATGGGCCGGAGCGACATCCAGTTCCACTGGATCAACCGCGGCTATGACAGCTTCGACGCGTTCCTCGGCCATCTGGCCAGCCGCAAGCGCAAGGCTGTCCGCAAAGAGCGACAGGCGGCGCAGCAGGGCGTGCAAATCCGCGCGCTTACCGGCGCGGAAATCCGCCCGGAGCATTGGGATGCGTTCTGGCTGTTCTACCAGGACACCGGCGCGCGCAAATGGGGCCATCCCTACCTGACGCGCGAAGCGTTCGACTTGTTCGGCGAGCGGCTGGCGGAGCAGGTGCTGCTGGTGCTTGCTTTCGAAGACGAGCGGCCGATCGCCGGCGCGCTCAACTTCATCGGCACAGATGCGCTATACGGCCGCTACTGGGGATGCTTGGCCGACAAGCCGTTCCTGCATTTCGAGCTCTGCTATTACCAGGCGATCGACGCGGCGATCGAACGCGGCCTGGCCCGGGTCGAAGCCGGCGCCCAGGGCGGGCACAAGCTGGCCCGCGGCTACGAGCCGGTGCAGACCCGCTCGATGCACTGGATCGCCGATTCTGGTTTTCGTTCCGCAGTGGCGGACTTCCTCGAACGCGAGCGCGCCGGAGTCGCGCAGGAGCAACTGTTTCTCGGCGAGCGCACGCCGTTCCGCAAAGGCTGATTCCCGCACGAAGGCGGGGCGGCCGGTTACGCGGCGCGCTGCGCTTCGGCGCGCAGCCACTCGCGGGCGCGGCGCTGGGCTTCGGCGATCTCGCGCGCAGTCATCTCGTCCGACACGTCGGCGCGGCACCAGGCGGCTTCCTCGTGGCCCGCGGCGGCGGCGAGGTTGAACCACTTGTGCGCTTCGATCAGGTCGGTGTCGACACCGTGGCCGCCGGTCGAGAAGATGACGCCGAGGTCGTAATAGGCGTCGGTGTCGCCGGCAGCAGCCGCCGCCAGGCAGCGGGCCACGTGCAGGTCGGCAATGGCCGAATCGGCCGGCCGGATTTTTGCGAACTCTTCGATCTTGACCAGGTCCATGATCGTTACCCCCGGATGCGCCGGAACCCCTCCCCCAGCGGTTGCCGCACTTTTCCGCCGGGCACGGTCAAGAAATGGTTAACGCGCTGCCGGAATCGTTAACCGCGATCTGCCGATGGCAGTTGCCGCGACGCCTGCGCCAAAGCTTTGCGACAATTGCCCGCGCCGCCGGGATTGCGGCTTGTGCCGCTCTGGGCCTGCCCCTATAGGCCGCGCCAATTCAAGGCGGTGGACGGCAGAGCCGCCGTTGGACGGGGAAGGGCCGGTCGCGGGCCGGCTCGCTGGGCGGAGTTGGTGCATGGCGTCGGTTTCCAGTGACGATATCGACATCCTCGCCAAGGCGAAGCGTGCGCTGAACCCCGATTACACGCCGTCCGAAGACGAAGAGTACATGTCGCCGCAGCAGCTGAACTATTTTCGGGTGCTGCTGCTGGAATGGAAGAAGTCGATCCTCTCCGCCGCCGAGAACACGCTGCAGTCGCTGCAGGACGGCCCGATCCGCGAGCCCGATCTCAACGATCGCGCCTCCAGCGAAGCCGACTGGGGCATCGAGCTGCGCACGCGGGATCGTCAGCGCAAGCTGATTGCCAAGATCGACGCCGCGCTGCGCCGGATCGACGAAGGCGAATACGGCTGGTGCGAAGTGACCGGCGAGCCGATCGGCATCAACCGCCTGATCGCTCGCCCGATCGCGACGATGACGGTCGAAGCCCAGCAGGCGCATGAGCGGCGCGAGAAGATATCCCGCGACGACTGATCCGTTTCGGGACAGTTTGGCAATTGGCGGCCGGCTATTAACGATCGGTTAGCCAACAAAGCCGATAGCCTGCGTTGACTTACAGACCGCCCGCCCGGCTTATCGCCAGCGGGCCAGCAACGGGAAGCCCAACGCTCCAGGCCCATGAGCAACGTCGATACCCGTCAAGTGAACCGCGACAGCCTGTTCCTGCTCGCCCAGCTCAAGGTGGCGGGGCAGGATCAGGCGCACCGCGTCAAGGTCCGCAACCTCTCGGCCGGCGGCATGATGGCCGAAGGCGACGTGCGCGTGACGCGCGGATCGCTGGTCAGCGTCGATTTGCGCAACCTTGGCTGGGTCGAAGGATCGGTGGCCTGGAAGCAGGACAACCGCTTCGGCATCGCGTTCGTCGAAGAGATCGATCCGGCTGTTGTCCGCGGTCCGGCGCAGGCCCCGGCGCAGACCTTCGATCCGCCGCGTTACACGCGCGTCGCGCAGTCGGCGGTGCCGGGGCAACAGGTCGACCCATCGCGCCTGCGCAAGGTCTGACCGGCCGGTTGAACCGCGGGGCAGGGGCGCTTAGCACTCCTGCATGAGCCTTTTTCGCCTGATCGTTCCGCTCGTCGCCTTGGCGCTGGCGGGATGTTCGCGCGACAACGACGGCGCGCTCGAAGTCGTCTTCATCGATTCGGCGGAAAACCTGTTCGAGACGGGCCTGCGGCTTTCGTCCGGGGCGCAGCATGTCCGCGCCGCGACCGAATCCGGGCTCGTCGCGCTCAATGCCGAAGGCGAGGTGGTCCCTGCGCTCGCCGACCGCTGGATTGTCACCGACGATGGGAGCAGCTTCATCTTCCGTTTGCGTGACGGCACCTGGCCCGATGGCAGCGAGCTGACCGCCGAAAGCGTTCGCGCGGAACTGCGCAGCGCGATCCGCGCGCTACGCGGCACCTCCCTCGGCCTCGACCTCGCACCGATCGAGGAAGTGCGGGCCATGGCCGGACGAGTCGTCGAGATCCGCCTGTCGAGCCCGGTGCCGATGCTCCTGCAGATCCTGGCCCAGCCCGAGCTGGCACTGTCGCGCGGCGAAGGCGGCAGCGGGCCGATGACCATCGAGCGCGACGGTGAGCGCGCCACGCTGGAAATGAAGCCGCCGGAAGAACGCGGCATCCCCACGGAGCGGAATTGGGAGCGCCGTATCCGCCCGCTCGAGATCCGCGCTGCCGATGCCGCGGAAGCGATCGAGCTGTTCAAATTCGGCCATCTCGATCTCGTGCTCGGCGGCGGCATAGATGCTCTGCCCTTGGCCGACATGGGGCCGCTTTCGCGCGGCACGGTGCGCATCGATGCGGCGATCGGGCTGTTCGGACTGCAGGTCCGCAACGCAGACGGCCTGCTGGCCACGGCACAAGGCCGCGAGGCGATAGCGATGGCGATCGACCGGCCCGCGCTGATCGAGCCGTTCAACATCGGCGGCTGGATAGCCACGACCCGTCTCGTCACGCCCGGCCTGCCCGGCGATCCGGCCTATGTCGCCGAACGCTGGACGACGCAGACGCTGGCGGACGTGCGCGACGAGGCGGCGCGGCGGGTCGCGGCCTGGCGTGCCGCCAACGAAGGCGCGGAGGCGCACCTCTCGCTGTTCCTGCCGCACGGGCCCGGGTTCGA
>JAJUJV010000093.1 GCA_029265155.1 Altererythrobacter sp.
AGGGCGATGTCGCCGTCGCGCGAGAGGCGGTGGTCGCCTCCCTTGACCAGTGTCACCTGCACATCCTGTGAACGCAGCGCGGCCGCCAGGCGCAGCGAGATCTCGGGCGGAACGTCGGCATCATCCTGCCCATGCAGCAGGCGCACCGGGGCGTCGATCGCGATCTCGCCATCGAGTAGGCGCCGCGCCTGGCCGTCGTGCCAGAAACCCGGGTGAGTCGGAGTAGGCTCGGGCCCGTAGAGATTGTCCTGGAACACGGTCTGGCCGGCTTCGAGACGCTGCTTCTCGTCCGCCGAATAGCCCCAGTCGGTGAAGTCGGGCGCAGCGGCGATGCCGACGAGGCCGACGACCGTTTCCCGCAGCGCCTGCGCCAGGAGCAGCATCAGCCAACCGCCCATCGAGGAGCCGACCAGCACGACCGGACCCGGCACTTCGCTGGCGAGCAGCGCTTCGACTTCCTCTTGCCAGCGGCTCAGCGTGCCGTCGGCAAAGGCGCCGGCGCTCTCCCCACATCCCGAGTAGTCGAGCAACAGGCAGCCGCGCCCCTCAGCTTGCGCCCAATCGTACAGCGCGGTGGCCTTGCTGCCCGCCATGTCGGACATGTAGCCGGGCAGGAAGACGAGCGTCGGCCCGCCTCCTTGGCAATGGCGGAATGCAATGCGGCGCCCGTCGGGCATGGCGTGGAAGCTGGGCTGGGTCATGGCCTTGAGATGGCCACGCGCCGCCGCGAGGGCAAGTTTCAGCGCTTCAGAGCAAAGCGGGTGATTTCTTCCAGCTCCTGCGCCAGCAGCAACTCGGCCGCCTGACTGTTGGTGAGCAACGCGCGGTGCAGCGCGGTCAGACGCCTGACGAGCCGCTCCAGCTTGGCCGCCCGCCAATGCTCGAGCTGGACCGCCAAATCGCGCCGGTCGCGCCAGAACACACGGCGGGCCTTTTGCTCGCCTTCGAGGAATTCGTTGATGCGCCCGCGCGGCCCCATACGCGCGGTGAGCTGCGCCAGTTGCGCGGCGCGGCGCTCGAGGGCGAGCACGACCGCCACCGGATTGAGGGCCAGTTCGCGCAAACGCTTCAGCTCTGCCGGAAGACGCGCGGTGTCGCCGGATAGCACGGCATTCACCAGCGGCATGAAACCATCGTCCTCGGTCTTTGCACCGATCGCATCGAGCGCTTCGGCATCGGGAAGACGGGGCGCTTGCGGCGAGGCATCGAGGTAGAGCGCGAGCTTGGTCACTTCGGACTGGGCGAGGCGCAAGTCGAGCCCGGCAGCGCGGGCCATCCGCTCGGCAAGTTCGTTGTTCATCCGCAGCCCGGCTGCCCCTGCCATGCGCACGACTTCGTCGGTCACGCTCTTGAGGTCGGGCGGGTGGAACATCGCCACGAGGCCATCGCCGCGGCTTTCCAGGAGCTTCGCCGTGCGCGACTTGTCGGTGGCGGAGGTGGCGACGATCAGCACCGGACAGGCACCCTCGGCCTCACCGGACTCGATGACTTCGAGGAAGGTCTTCACCGCGTCGTGCGCTTCGTCGCCGGCAGCGCGGACGAGGATGTGGCGGGTGCCGCCGAACAACGAGGTTGAACGCGCCTCGTCCCCGAGCCGCACCGGGTCGGACCGCAGATCTGCGCCTGACAGGTCTATTCGCTCCCCTGGATCGGCGAGCTGCGCGACGAACTTGGCGGCGGCTGCCGATGCGCCGGCTTCGTCCGGGCCGCAGAAGAAGGCGATGCGGACCTGCTGCGCGGCGCGCGGAAGAACGGTCGCGAAATCGCGCTGCGTCGCTTTCACGGCGCCGCCGTCACGATGATGCGCGCATCGCCGTCATCAGGCGCGTCACGATCCGGTCGGCGACTTCGTGCGCGAGGTTCTCGAGCGCGGTCTGCTCGGCGGCAATCGTCGCGTACTCCGAAGAGACAACGTCGATACCGGCATCGGAGCCGGCGGTGGCATCGACCACGATCGCGCCGCTGCTGAGATCGACGAGCTGATAGCGTGCGCGCAGCGTGCGGCGTTCGCGGCCGACGGTTTCGTCGGTCAGCAGCCCGAGACCTTCGAGGTCGTCGTCGAGCAGCACGTCGAGGCGGTAGCGCGGAGAAGCGGTGGCGCCGCTCTGCGCCAGCCGGTCGCGCAGCGCGTTGCGAACGAGCCACCCAGCCTGACCTTCGATCGGCGCCACTTCGACGGCCGCCAGCCCCTGCGCCACCGCGCCGCGGCTACCGCCGGCATACATCGGCTGCAGGCCGCAAGCCGTCAGGGCGGCGAGCAGCGCCAGCGGCGCGGCGAGGCGCGCGTACTTGCTCATGCGACGATATTGACCAGCCGGTCGGGCACCACGATCACCTTGCGGACAGGGGCTCCGTCGATCGCACGCTGGACTTTCTCGCTGGCGAGCGCAAGCGCCTCCAGTTCGGGCTGCGGCAGACCCTTGGCGACGGTGAGCGTGTCGCGCAGCTTGCCTTTCACCTGGACGGCGATGGTCACTTCGTCCTCGACCAGCAGCGCCGGGTCGACTTCGGGCCAGCCGGCATTCGCGACGAGCCCGCTTTCGCCGAGTGCCCGCCAGCCTTCTTCGGCGAGGTGCGGCATCATCGGCGAGGCCAGCAGCAGGACGGTGCGGATCGCGCGGCTGCGGTCGGCCGACGGCGCGGCCTTTTCGGCGGCGGAAGTCAGCTCGTAGATCTTGGCGACGGCCTTGTTGAAGGCGAGCGCTTCGATGTGATCGGCAACGGCGGCGACGGCCTGGTGTGTCTTGCGGGCGAGCGCCTTGTCCTCGCCGGTGGCGTTTGCGTCGTACTGCTGAACGAGCCGCCACAAGCGCTGGACGAAGCGGCCGCAGCCTTCGATCCCCGCTTCTGACCACGGCAGGTCGCGCTCAGGCGGGCTGTCGGACAGCATGAACCAGCGCACGGCGTCCGCGCCGTAGCGGGCAATGATCTCGTCCGGGTCGACGACGTTCTTCTTCGACTTGGACATCTTCTCGACGCGGCCGGCAGTCACCGGCTGGCCATCGGAGATGCGGATCCAATCCTCACCGTTCTTGCGCACTTCGCCCGGAGAAAGCCACGAGCCGTCCCCGGCGCGATAAGTTTCGTGCGTGACCATGCCTTGCGTGAACAGGCTGGCGAACGGCTCCTTCACGTCGAGCTTGCCAATGTGGGCCAGCGCGCGGGTCCAGAAGCGGGCGTAGAGCAAGTGCAGGATCGCGTGCTCGATGCCGCCGATATATTGATCGACCGGCATCCATTTGGCGACTTCGGCGGCGTCGAACGGCTGGTCGGCCGGCTGGCTGGCGAAGCGCAGGAAGTACCAGCTCGAATTGACGAAAGTATCGAGCGTGTCGGTCTCGCGGGTCGCCGCGGCGCCGCATTTCGGACAGTCGACGTGCTTCCAGGTCGGGTGGCGGACCAGCGGGTTGCCCGGCGTCTTGAAATCGACGTCCTCGGGCAGGGTGACGGGGAGCTGGTCCTTGGGGACCGGCACGACGCCGCAAGCCTCGCAGTGGATGAACGGGATCGGCGTGCCCCAATACCGCTGCCGCGAGATGCCCCAGTCGCGCAGGCGCCACACGGTTTTGCCTTCGCCCCAGCCTTCGCTCTGGGCGCGGTCGATCACCGCGCGCTTGGCGTCGGCCACGTTCATGCCATCAAGGAAGCCGGAATTGACGAGCACGCCGTCGCCGGCTTCGGCTTCGGTCAGCGGCGCGTCGGCCGCTTCGGCCGATGCCGCGACCACGCGGACGATCGGCAGGCCGTACTTGGTGGCGAAATCGAAGTCCCGCTGGTCGTGGCCCGGCACGGCCATGATCGCGCCGGTGCCGTATTCCATCAGCACGAAGTTGGCGATGTAGACCGGCAGGTACTCGCCGGTGAACGGATGCCGGGCGCCGATGCCGGTGTCGAAGCCCAGCTTCTCGGCGGTTTCCAGCTCGGCCGCCGTCGTCCCGCCGCGTTTGCACTGCTCGATGAACTTGGCCGCGTCGCAATTGCCCATCGCCACCTGCTGGGCGATCGGATGATCGGGCGCGACGGCGACGAAGCTGGCGCCGAAGATCGTGTCGGGACGCGTGGTGTAGACTTCGATCGTCTCGCCGTTCGAAAGATCGAAACGGAACTGCAGGCCCTGGCTCTTGCCGATCCAGTTCTCCTGCATCAGCCGGACCTTCTCGGGCCAGTCGTCGAGGCTGCCGAGGCCGGCGAGCAGGTCTTCGGCAAAAGCGGTGATCTTGAGGAACCACTGGTCGAGCTGGCGCTTCTCGACCACCGCGCCGGAGCGCCAGCCGCGGCCGTCGATGACCTGCTCGTTGGCGAGCACCGTCTGGTCGACCGGGTCCCAGTTTACCGCGCTCTTGCGGCGATAGACCAGGCCAGCCTCGTAGAGATCGATGAACAGCGCCTGCTCGTGGCCATAGTACTCGGGGTCGCAAGTGGCGAACTCGCGGCTCCAGTCGAGCGCGAAGCCGAGGCGCTGGAGCTGCGCCTTCATCGTCGCGATGTTCTCGTAGGTCCAGCCGGCGGGATGGACGCCCTTCTCCATCGCCGCATTCTCGGCCGGCATTCCGAAGGCGTCCCAGCCCATCGGGTGGAGCACTTCGTGACCGGTCATGCGCTTGTAGCGCGCGAGGACGTCACCCATCGTGTAATTGCGCACGTGGCCGATGTGGATGCGCCCCGAAGGATAGGGGAACATCTCGAGGACGTAGCTCTTGGGCTTGTCGCTGTTGCTGTCGGCTTCGAAGCAGCGAGCTTCGTCCCAGGCGCGCTGCCAACGCCCGTCGGCCTGCGACGGATCGAATCGGATGTCAGTCATGGAAGGCCCCCTAGGATCCAGACCCGTGACCGGCAACGGGCGGATGCCGGGCGGATCGCAGGATCAGCCGACGGCAGAGCGCCGCAAGTCGCGGGCCTTGGTGAGGATGATGTCCTCCAGCCGCTGAACGGTTGCCGCCTGGACCGGCGCCGCCACCCAGACCCCGCCTTGCAGCACCTCGCGGCTCGCCGCGACCCGCAGCGCGTCGGCGCGGAGCTGCTGATCGAGGATCGTGACCGAGACCTTGACCCGCTCGTTCGGAGACTGCGGGTTGGCATACCAGTCCGTGACGATGACACCGCCTGCGCTGTCGGCCTGGACCAGCGGCATGAACGACAACGTCTCGAGGCTGGCGCGCCACAGATAGGAATTGACGCCGATCGCAGTGACGTTCGCCGCCGCCAAGTCAGCCTGCGGGCGCTGGTTACCGCCGCCACACGCGGCGAGGCCGAGCCCCACGGTGCCGAGCAGCAGGCCGCGCGCGGCCGCGCGTGCCAGCGACGGGACTTGGGCAGCGGTCATCTGAAATGCCATTCTCGGTCCTGTTCCATCCACGCGCCTTCGGGGCGGGTGCGCCTCTATAGCCCGCCATGCGCGAGCGACAAGGTGCCAAGCACCACTCCAAACGCTAGGCCGCCGGGCCGTGAATGTCGGCTTAACCCGGTGCGATTCTGTGGGCATGTTGCAACAGTTCGATAAAAGCACCGCCCGCTATGGGCATCTTTGCTGGCCAAGCGCTGCCGGAAGGCCCAAATTACGCCCTTGGGAGCGAGTCGGGATTAATCCGGCCGGATGTCAGGAACCGTTAACCCGATTTCTGGTATCGTTCCATGAGGGCTAAACAGGGGCAAATCGGAAAACTTCATCGTGAAGAAGTTGGCAACCAGCAACCGGAGCCGGGCCGCAGCGAATGTCGCTGTCGGCGCGCTGTTGCTGGCGTCGATGCCGACGGCCGGTTTTGCCTTCGGAGCGCTGGACACGGGTGTCAGCCTGCCGGCGACCGGCAGCTTCGCCGCGCTGACTCCCGCTTCGGTCGATCCTCGCTTGGCCGAGTTCGTCGCGGAGCGCAGCAACGGCAGTGCGCGCATGATGCGCTTTACACCCGCCGGTGCGGCGGAACGCGCCAGCCGCTCGGTTACGGTCGCGATTCGCATCGATGAGGAAGCCGCACGAGCGATCTCGGTGCGCTCTGCGATTGCTTCGGCGCAGGAGAAGGTGGCGAGCGAATCCGGGCTGCGCATCGCGCCGACCCGCTACAACCTCGGCATCTCGCGCGGGTATCAGAGCTTCGCCAAGCCGACCGACCGCGGCGTGACGCTGTCGCGGGCGCTGTCCGATGCGGCGATCCCGGACCTTGCCGATTTCCGTCCGTCGGAAGGGGCGCGCAAGGACGAGAGCCGCTTCGCCGCACGAATCGCGGTGGAGGAAGAGGAGAAGGCCGGCGCCAGCCCTCGCTCGATCGATTCGCGCAGCGATCAGGCTGTGGACGTGGCAGGCAGCTATCGCCTGACCCGAAATCTCGATGTGACGGCCGGTGTGCGCTACTCGCAAGAGCGGGACCGCCTCGCCCCGCTGGCGGACTCGGCACAGCAGGACAGCCGGGCGGTTTACGTCGGAACCCAGTTCCGGTTCTGATACCGGCAAAGCTGCAAGAACCCCGCTCCGGCGGGGTTTTTTATTTGGGCTAGCGCTTCGACGAAGTCATGATGGTGCCGGCACACAGTAAAAGCGCAACAGAAGGGGGTAGGTCATGGGTCGCGTCGCAATCGTCACCGGCGGGACGCGCGGGATCGGCCGGGCCATTTGCGAGGCATTGGCTGCCAACGGACTGACGGTCGTCGCCAACTATGCCGGCAATGACGAGAAGGCGCGGGCTTTCACCGACGAGACCGGCATCCCCGCTTACAAGTGGGACGTCGGCGATCATGAGGCCGCGATCGAAGGCTGCCGCCAGGTCGAGCAGGATGTCGGCCCGATCGAAGTCCTGGTGAACAACGCCGGCATTACCCGGGACGGCACGCTGCTCAAGATGAGCTTCGAAGACTGGAGCGAAGTGCTGCGCATCAACCTCGGCGGCTGCTTCAACATGGCCAAAGCCTGCTTTCCGGGGATGAAGGAGCGGGGCTGGGGCCGGATCGTCAACATCGGCTCGATCAACGGCCAGGCCGGGCAGTACGGCCAGGTCAACTACGCCGCGGCGAAGAGCGGGATCCACGGCTTCACCAAGGCCCTGGCGCAGGAGGGCGCGCGCTTCGGAGTGACGGTGAACGCCATCGCGCCCGGTTACATCGACACCGAAATGGTCGCGGCGGTGCCCGAGGCGGTGCTGGAGAAGATCGTCGCGCGCGTTCCGGTCGGCCGGCTGGGCCAGGCGGAAGAGATCGCCCGCGGCGTGGCCTTCCTGGTGGCTGAGGATGCCGGGTTCGTTACCGGTTCGACTCTGTCGATCAACGGCGGCCAGCACATGTACTGATGGAATGAGCGAGTTCTATCACCCGCCGGTCAAGCGTTCGGTCGAGATCGCGGGGCACAAGACCTCGATCAGTCTCGAGCCGCTGTTCTGGGACAAGCTGAAGCAGGCAGCCGAGCGCGAAGGGCTGCCGCTCAACGCGCTGGTCGCGCGCATCGATGCAGAGCGGATCGCCGCCCGCTCCCCGCCGGGACTGGCGGGGGCGATCCGGCTCTGGCTCGTCGCGAACGGTCAATAAGTCGCTGGCGGGTCGCTGGCGGGGAAGCTTTCGTCGCTCGCCTGGTCCGCCTTGGTCCATTCCCGGCGCGGTTTGTCGGCCATCGCGTCGGGGCCGGCGTCGCGGACTTTGGCGACATTATCGCCGGGCTCCTGACCAGAACCGAAGGCGGCCGGGCCCTTCCCGCGCGACTGCGACAAGCACCTCCAGCCAGCGTAACCCAGCGCACCCAGCGCCGCCATCCTGAGCAATCCCATCGTCGAACCTTTCTTCGTCTCTTTGCGCTGCAACGCGCCAGGACGGCGAAGGTTCAACCGTCCCGCAAGCGGATTGACCGGGACGACAGGGGCCGTATCTGTGGGCCCGATGAGCAGCCGCAAACCGATCCGCAAGGCCGTGTTCCCCGTTGCGGGGCTCGGCACCCGCTTCCTGCCGGCCACCAAGGCGATTCCGAAGGAGCTGCTACCGGTCGTCGATCGCCCGCTGATCCAATACGCAGTGGATGAAGCGCGCGAGGCGGGGATCGAGCAGATGATCTTCGTGACCGGCCGCGGCAAGACGGCGCTCGTTGAGCACTTCGACATTGCCTACGAGCTCGAAAGCACGATGGGCGAACGCGGCAAGGACCTCTCGGTGCTGGAGCCGACGCGGTTCACCCCGGGCGACTTGATCACGGTGCGCCAACAGGTGCCGCTCGGGCTCGGGCACGCGATCTGGTGCGCGCGGGCGATCGTCGGTGACGAGCCGTTCGCGATCCTTCTGCCGGACGAACTGATGGTCGGTGAGCCGGGCTGTCTGGCTCAAATGGTAGAAGCCTATGAGCAAGTCGGCGGCAACCTGATCTCGGTACTCGAAGTGCCGCGGGAGGAAGTCTCAAGCTACGGGGTGATAGATCCCGGTGCGAGCCAAGGCGCGCTGACCGAAGTGCGCGGACTGGTCGAGAAGCCTCCGGTCGACAAGGCACCTTCCAACAAGATCATCTCCGGCCGCTATATCCTTCAACCCGAAGTCATGCGCACGCTGGAGAACCAGGAAACGGGTGCCGGCGGCGAGATCCAGCTTACCGACGCCATGGCGGCCATGATCGGGGATCAGCCGTTCCACGCAGTCACCTTCGCGGGCCGCCGGTTCGATTGCGGCAGCAAGACCGGCTTCGTCGAAGCCACGCTGGCTCTGGCGCTCGAGCGCGATGACATGGGCGCGGACGTCCGCCGCATCGCCGAGCGGCTGCTGGCGCAATAGGCAAGAAAAAGGGCGCCGCAGCGGGCGCCCTCTTCACATCTCTGCCGAGATGAGCGGCCTTACTGGGGACCGCCTTGGCCCAGCGACGGGTTGACCGACGCGAGCTGGGTTTCGGTGTCGACGAGATAAGGACGCGGATCGACCGCTTCACCGGCAACGCGCACTTCGTAGTGCAGGTGCGGGCCGGTCGAACGGCCGGTCGAACCGACGAAGCCGATCAGCTGGCCCTTGCGGACCTGCTCGCCGGCCGAGATCGCATAACCCGACAGGTGAGCGTAACGGGTCTGCAATTCGCCGCCGTGCTCGATCTGGATGTAGTTGCCGTAGCTGCCGAAGCGCTCGGCTTTGCTGACGATGCCGTCGGCAGTGGCATAGACCGGGGTGCCGGTCG
>JAJUJV010000003.1 GCA_029265155.1 Altererythrobacter sp.
AGAACAGTAGCGCGTAAGCAGCGGCTTATCAGCCGTTCTTTTAGATCGGTCTAACCGGCAAGGCTTTAGCGTTAAGGCTGTCCAGGACGATGGCCGACAACCGCACGAAGATCTCGGCCGCCTCGCGTTTGGAGGGAAGCCGGATGGTAACGTCCGCTGGGCCGTTATTCAGACAAGGGGCCGCAGCCCTTCACGGGCTTTGCCTCAGTGCACCCGCGTGCGCCGTACATCGAAATCCCCCAAAAGAAAGGGGCGAAGGTTACCCTCCGCCCCTGCTCCATGATGCCGCTTGCTGATCCTAGAAGTCGAACTTGAAGCCCGCATACATACGGCGGCCCCACACGTCGAAGATCGCGCTACCAGCGGTTAGGCCGGTCGCGCTGAGCGGTGGCCTCTTGTCGAAGACATTGTCCACACCGAAGTAGATTTCAGCTTGGCGAGTTCCTGTCTCTTGGATCCGGTACGCAACTCGCAAGTCGTGATAGAGCACATCCGGGAAGGTCCTGCGGGGGTACCCGTCCGGGTTCTGCGGATCTAGGCCGTTGAGCGGGAAGTAATCTTCATAGGCTCCCAGGTACATCGGGCCGATATAGTGGGCTCCGTAGCCGAGAGTCAGGTTGTCGAAGGTCACGTCCACGTCGAACACGAACTCGTTCTTGGGATCGCCCAACTCACCTCGGAGAACGTCCTCGAAGTCCGGATTGGTTGGATCGGTGTAGTTGCTCGCCTTGAGCACGTGCGTGTAATACAAACGGGCGTTCAGGAACGTATTGGCCGCGAGTTCCGTACGGTAGGACACGTCCACGTCAATTCCCCGACGTTCACGCTTGGCGAAGTTCAACGGACCTTCGATCAAGGACTGTGTGAGAACTTCGCCTGGTGCTTCGCCCTCCGGCCCAAGCCCCGGACCCGGATTGCGTTCGAACTGCGCGCAGAACTGGTTATCGAGCGTAGGCAGGTCGTAGCACTGGTCGACAATCGTCTGCGCCCCAACGTTCACGATCACGTCATCTACTTTGATATCGAAGTAATCGACTGTGATTGCGAGCCCCGGCACCCAACGTGGTTGAATCACGGCGCCGATCGTCAGTGACTTGGAGCTTTCCTCCGTCAGGTTGGGATTGGAGCCGCTCAGAGTCTCAAGCGAGTAGACGCCCGCAACCTTCGATTGAAACGCTGGATCGTTCAGGTTCGCACCCAGATCTGCCTGGCAGTTTGCCTGGCGGTTCGGGTTGTTCCCAATACGCGCCGTTGCGCACGGGTCCTCAAAACTTGCGAAGTTCTGAGAAAGCGGGGAGTCGGTTTCGGTGTAGTTCGGCGCTCTTACCGCCTTGCCGTAGTTGGCCCGGAAGGTGATGTCGCGGACTGGCGACCAACGGCCACCGAAATTGTAGGCGATGACGGTGCCTGTCGCACCGTCGTAATCCGATACACGACCCGCCCCGGTTAGCGACAGCTCTTCGAAGAACGGACGATCTCCCAGTAGCGGCAACTCGATTTCGCCGAAGGCCTCACGAACCTCCATCGGGTCGGGATCGAAGGTCTGCAGCGCGTTGAGGAAGGTCAGCCCCGAATTGATCACGTCATCGGCTTCGAAGAACGCGTCCTCGCGGCGATACTCACCGCCGATGGCCAAGGAGATGGGACCGCCCGGAAGTTCGAACCAACGGCTCGTATCGCCAGAGACGAAGGCTGAGAAGTTGATCTGTTCCAGATGCCCTGTGCTGCCCGAGTCTGACACGATGTAGTTCCGCGCCCGACTGTTGTCCGGCATACCGAACGGGTTGTACGGCACGCAGTTGGCGATGTCGTTGGCCAGCGTCGCGGCGGCCGCGTCAGCGTTGGCAGGATCGGGCGAAGCGAATGCGGCGCTAGGATCGAACTGCGAACGGCAGACGATATTCCCCGTCACCGGGTCCACGCCGGCGTCAAGCGCCAGCATCAAGCGCTGAACGTTCACGTTCCCGAGGACGTCGATCCGCTCCTCGGTCCGACCGTAGTTAGCGGCCACTTCATACGACCAGTTGTCGCTGATGTCGCCGCGCAGCCCGACTACCGCGCGGTAGGTCTCGCGGGTTGCATCTTCGTCGCGGATACCGAGATCGTCGAAGCTCTTCGCGATGGCAAAGCGGTAGGAACCGTTGGCGATATTCGCGATGTCGTCCGGCGTAAGCGGGCCCAGGACCGGCAGGAGGTCGTTGTTGTTGCCCGATGCCAGAAGCTGTTGAGTGATGGTCTGGCGGGCGGCATCGTTGAGGAACGGGTTGTCGAGCCGCAGTCGCGCCCGGTCGTCCAAGAAGGTGATGAACTGGCCTTGGTTGAAGGCCGCGCCAGAGTTCGAGCCGATCGTCTGTGAGCGGACGTACTTGCCTTCGAAGAAGAGTTCCGCCGCAGGGCTGAACTCGAACCGGCCGAGCACGTTCGCAACATACCGCTCGTTCTCGGGGTAGACCGATACCTGGCGCCCTTCCTGGCCGGTTTCAGCGTTCCCGCCGATATAGGAACCAAAGGTGCCGGTTCCTGTCCGATCTTCAAACGTGACGGGGACCAGCGTGCCATCGCCCTGGAAGATGAAGTCGCAGTTGAACGGCGTCCCCGAGAGCGACAATCCGCCGCAGGCGGGATTGGGGGAACTCTGCAAGAAGGGCACCAGGCCAGTACGAGAAATCGTCGAGTTCCGGAGGTCAGTCTCGAAGCGCCGATCCGGAACGCCGTCACCAGGCGTGCTGTCGGTGTCGACGACGGCCCATCCCCTGCGCTGCTGGCGCCACGGATCGTCTGAAGCAAAGACACGATCCTGATTGTTATATTCGAGTGATACCGTGATATTACCGCGGCCATCGGCAAAGTTCTTGCCAGCGACACCCGAGATGAACTGGTTCTTGCCCGCGCTGTAGTTCCAGGGGGCGCCGATTCCGGCACGCAGAGAGATGCCTTCAAAATCATCCCTCAGGATGAAGTTGACAACACCCGCGATGGCGTCGGAGCCGTAAACGGCGGAGTTACCGCCAGTGACGATATCCACCCGCTCGACCAAAGCATTCGGAATTGTGTTGATGTCCACTGCCGAGGCGGTGGCTTGAATGTCGCTCGGTACGTGACGGCGGCCATTGACCAGCACCAGAGTGCGCTGGATTCCGAGGCCGCGAAGGTCCAGCAGGTTGAGGCCTGCAACGCCGATCCCCAGTTCGGGGTTCGACTGCGAATAGGTGCTGCGAAGCGACGGGAGTTCGTTCAGCGCTTCGCCGAGGTTCGGCGTGGATTGCCGATAAATTTCATCGCCACCGAAGTTCGTCACCGGAACCGTCGACTGAAGCTCAGGCCGGCGGATGCGCGAACCCGTCACCATGATCACGTCGCCACCATCCGCGGACTCAGCGCCTGCAGCCGCTGTGTCTTGAGCGGCGTCCTGCGCCAACGCCGGTGCGCTTACCACGGCCAGAGCCGCCAAAGACGACGCGGCCGAAAGCTTTGCGAGGGTTGAGATTTTCACTAGTTCAGTCCCCAATCTGCGGCCAGTCGTCCGGCCTGACATCAGCACATTGTCTGCCCCGGCAGACTGTCGAAGTGCACGCCGCCCGCCTGCGTTAGGGGGCAGCTAGTTTCAATTGCGAACGTTTCTCGTGTAACGTTTCCTTCATGGTCGTGGCAGTTTTACCACAGCATCCGCGCTCCGGGCGTCAGCACGCGCGGCGCGCGAGAGGCCTCGGAACTCTCCACGAACAACTAACACGGGCGCAACGGGAACGATGAACAAGCTGTTCAGGTTTCCGTTTCCGCCACATTGCGGGTTTTCTGGTGCGAACTGTGTCGCAGGAGCAACAGCTGCTCCTACGCAAAGTTGACCCCCGCGAGCGGTTGACGCGCCCGCTTGGCGGACTATTCCGTCGCCGGAACACGGTTAACGCGGAGCTCCCATGAAGATCGACTCCACCATCTCCGCTATCGTAACGGGCGGCGCCTCGGGCCTTGGCGAGGCGAGTGCACGCGCTCTGGCCGCTAAGGGGGCGCGGGTGGCGCTGTTCGATCTCAACGAGGAGCGGGGCCGCCGCGTGGCCGAGGAGATCGGCGGAATTGCCTGCGTGGTCGATGTGTCCGACGAAGCCTCGGTCGATGCCGGCTTTGCCAAGGCGCGCGAAGCGCATGGGCAGGAGCGGGTGCTGGTCAGCTGCGCCGGCATCGGGACGATCGGCAAGACCACGCGCCGCGACAAGGAAACCGGCGAGATCTCGCACCTGCCGGTGGACCTGTTCCTGAAGACGCTGCGCGTGAACCTCGTCGGCACGTTCCAATGCGTCGCCAAGTCCGCCGCCGGGATGATGACGCTCGAAGGGCTTGAAGACGGCGAGCGCGGGGCGATGGTCTGCACCGCTTCGGTCGCCGCCGAAGACGGCCAGATCGGCCAGGTCGCCTATGCCGCGTCGAAGGCGGGTGTGGCCGGCATGACGCTGCCGATCGCTCGCGACCTGATGTCCGAAGGAATCCGCATCAACACGATCCTGCCCGGCATCTTCAACACGCCGCTGATGGCTGGGCTTCCAGAGAAGGCCCAGCAGTCGCTCGCTGCGGCCGTGCCGTTTCCGAAGCGCCTCGGCGCAGCAGAGGAATATGCCGCCCTGGTCATGATGATGGTAGAGAACGGCTATTTCAACGGCGCCACCGTGCGGCTCGACGGCGCCATTCGCATGCCGCCCAAATAATCAGCGGCGCAGAACCCGGGGGGGGATCGATGCCACAGCAGGACATCCATTCGAAGCACTCGGCGTATTCAGACGGGCGGCCTTGGCCGCGGGTCGCGCCTACGCTTGCATTGGTTAACGCGCTGGAACAGATTGGCGACATGAACCGGACAACGCCTCTCAGCGAATTTCTGCCGTACCAGCTTTCGATTACGTCGAACGTCGTGAGCGGCCGCATCGCTCAGGAATACCGCCAACGGTTTGGCTTGAGCGTGCCCGAATGGCGGATCATGGCAGTGCTTGGCGACGCCGGACCGCTGACGCAGCGGGAACTGACCCGGCTGACGTATATGGATAAGGTCGCGGTGAACCGCGCTTGCCGCGTCCTCGAAGAGCGCAAGCTCGCCTATCGCCGCCCCAACGAGCAGGACGGCCGCTCCCACCATCTCGAACTCACCGAAGAGGGGCAGCGGATGCGCGACGAGATCATGCCCTTGGCGCTCGAGATGGAGCGCCGCCTGTTCTCCAGCTTCACGCGCGAAGAAGTGGAGCAGTTCCGCAGCCTGCTCGAACGGGTCAAAGGCGAAGTCAAGGACCTCGACGCCGACGACATCGACAGCGGCAATTTCGGCGTCGGCTGAACCCAGCCGTTCGACCTCGCGCTCGTGAGGCCATTCATCCGGCTTAGCCGCCGCTCCCCGGAGGGCCGTCGCCCGCGAAGGCGTCGGCGATCGAGCAGGCGGCCGGCCCGAGAATGACGATGAACAGCACCGGCAGGATGAACAGGATCAGCGGCACGGTCATGATCGCAGGCAACCGTGCTGCCTTCTCTTCGGCGCGCATCATGCGCTCGTTGCGGAACTCGGCCGACAGCACGCGCAGCGCCGAAGCCAGCGGCGTGCCGTAGCGCTCGGTCTGGATCATCGTCGTCACCACGCCGCGAATGGCGTCGAGATCGACGCGGTAGGCGAGGTTCTCGAACGCCTGACGCCTCTCTGTCAGAAACGACAGCTCGATCGCGGTTAGCGTGAATTCGTCGCCGAGCTCAGGATAGGCACGGCCGAGCTCCTTCGCCACCCGGTTGAAAGCTGCATCGACCGTGAGCCCCGCTTCCGCGCAGATGACCATCAGGTCTAGCGCGTCGGGCAGGCCCTTGCGGATAGCATCGGTACGCTTCTTGGCCTTGTTGGTCAGGAACAGGTCGGGCGCCTTGTAGCCGCCGATCACCAGCGCGGCGAAAGCCATGAAGCGCTTGAAGCTGCCCCATTCGGGGAACATTTCGGCCCAGTATAACGCGACCGCGCCGAGGAAGCCGAGCACCGCCGGCAGCACCATTCGTCCGAAGATGACGACGACGGCCAGCTCCTTATTGCGGATGCCGGCATGAGCCAGCTTCTGCTGGATCATCTTGACCTGGCTTTCCTGGAGGACCTTCATCCCCTCCAGGCGCTCTTTCATCTTCTCGGTCGTGTCCGAACGCCGCAGCACGCTTTGGCGCTTCTTGCCGCTGCTCGAGACGATGCCGCTCTTCAGCTCGTCCCGCCGCGCATTGAGCGACTTCACACGCTTCGCCATCGGGTCGCGGACGCTAATGACGGTGTAGATAGCATAGACCATCGCTGCGGCGGCAATGCCGGCCAGCGCCGAACCGACCGCGATGAGATCGACGCCTAGGAGCGTGGGGCCTGCAGGGGGGGTGATCATGTCGCTGTTCCGTCCCCGCTCAAATTTCGAAGCTGACCATTTTGGCCATGATGAAAACGCCGATGCTCATCCAGACGAGCCCGCCCAGGCCGGTCACGATCAGGCGATCATCGACGAAGAACCCGCCGACATACTCAGGATTGATCCACCAGATCATCCCGAAGACGATGAACGGCAGGGCACCGACGATGTAAGCCGAAGCCTTGGATTCGGAGCTCATCGCCCGGATCTTGAGCTTCATTTGCCCGCGCTTGCGCAGCACGTCGGCCAGGTTCGACAGTGTTTCGGCCAGGTTGCCGCCGGTCTCGCGCTGGATCGCCAGCGTTATGACGAAGAACTGGAATTCGGGCGTGCCCAGCTTGTCGGCGGTCAACTGGAGCGATTCCTCCATCGTCCGTCCAATCTTCATCCTCTCGACCGCGGCCTTGAATTCCTCTCCAACCGGCCCCGGGATTTCATTCGCAACGACGCTCAGCGTCTCGGCGACTGGAAGGCCAGCACGAAGACCACGCACGAGCAACTCGATGCCGTCGGCGAACTTGGCATTGAAGGCGTTGGTCCGCTTCTTGATCAGATAGTTCACTGCCAGATGCGGAATACCGGCGCCGGCAAACACGCCTAAAGCAAGCGACAAGAACAGCGCTCCGCTGCGCAGATAGACGAGCGCAGTTACCCCAAGCGCAATGCCGAGCGAGGCATAGACGTACTGACTGACGGTCCAGCTCTTGCCGCTCCGCGCCAGACGGATCGCCAGCGCTTCCGCGCGCGACTGCGATCCGGCAGCGCGGTGGAACTTCGGCTTGCGCGCGGCAATGGCCTTGCGAAGCTGCGATTCTACCCGATCCAGATCGTTCTCGGAATAGCGATAGCGGACGGACTTCAACCGCCGCTGGCTTTCCTTGGCCGGCGACTTGCCGCTGAAGGCCAGGTAGCCGAGGACCATCAGCGCCATCAGCCCCGCGGCTACTATGATCGGCTGGATGATGCTCATGTGCGTTCGTCGCCTATCCTAATCGTCAAGCGTCTGGCGTTCCGGGGGCAGGCCCCGGAACGGTAGCTCATTCATTCGGCCAGTTCGGTTTCCGATCGGCGCTTGTCCTTCTTGGAAAGCAGGGACTTCAGGTCGAACTTGCCGAGCAGCGAGGTTGTCGCACCGGTTTGATTGAGGGCGGCGCCATCGTCTTCGCTCACCCCGACAATTGCCTTGGCGATGTCGCGCATGGCTTGGCCGGCCTTGGTCGAGCGGTTGGCTTCGGCGAATGTCTGGCCGAGCTTCGCCGCGTTGCTTGCGGCCTTGAGGTCGAACGGAACTGTAAAGTTGATCTTCCGCTCGATCGAGGATTCGAAATCCGCCTTGCTGATCTCGGTCATGCCGGGCTGGGCCTTGTTGGCGACGATCAGCGGCGTCGCTCCGGGCGCATTCGACTTGAGCCAGGACAGGATGCGGATCGTGTCGCGTGCCGAAGCCAGCGTCATCTCGGTGACGAGAGCGACCACGTTCACTTCCGCAAGCGAATGCGGGAAGTTGATCAGCATGTGCCGCGGCAAGTCGATGACCGTCATTTCGAAAGCCTGCCGGAACTCCTCTTCCAGCTGCACGAAAGCCGCACCGTCGGTGAGCAGCGGCGAACTGATCGGAGCTTCGGCCGACAGGATCGACAGGTGATCGTTAGCCCGGATCATCGCCCGTTCGATGAACAGGCCGTCGATGCGGGTCGGGTTCTCGATCGCGTCGGTGAGGCCGCGGCCCGGCTCGAGATCGAGCGCGAGCGCGCCCGTGCCGAAATGCACGTCGAGGTCGAGAAGAGCCGTCGGCAGCTTGTGATCGGTGCTGAACAGCCAGGCCAACGACGTGGCTAAAGTAGAAGCACCGACACCGCCCCGCGTGCCGACCACAGCCGTTGCAACATGCTTTGTGGTGGTCTCCCCGTCGCTGTTGCGCGGCGCCATGAACACCGCCTGGGCTTGCGTCAGGGCGTCGCGTAGTTGGCTGGGGGACAGCGGTTTGAGCAGGTAGTCGTGGATCCCGCTGGCCAGCAGGTCGCGGTAGAGCCGCACGTCGTTGACCTGCCCGATCGCGATCACGACCGTTCCGGGCTCGCAGACTTCGGCCAGAGCGTTGATGTCGTTGAGCGGATCGCCGCTTTCCGACAGGTCGACCATCAGGATCGCGGGGCTGGCCGAGATGGACAGCGACTGCACCGCGTTGCGCAGCCCGCCTTTGTTGCACTTCTCCGGCTGCCAGCCCATTTCGATGACCACGGGACGCAGCACGTCGAGCGCGCTATCGTCACAGATGAACGCGGCGAACGGATCGCGATTGCCGAGCGGACCGGGTTTCCAAGGCGCGTTCATCGATCAGTTCCCTCCCGACTGCGAGCTCACCGCCGGAAGGCCTTCGGCGCCTGTCGGTTCTTGCTTGCGATAGCTCTGGATTGCTTTGGTCGAACTCATCACCACGGTCTCGCCGGTTCCCTCGGCGCCCTTCAACAGGTGCTCGGGATCGGCGATCATTGCGGCGAGGTTGCTATTGACGGCGCAGCCGTAGTTGTCGGCCGTGGCGTTCTCGAGATTGCTCGCGTGCTGGTCAGACCAGTCCGGGCAGCCCGGAACGTAGGCGCGCGAGCGGGTCACAACCACACGCACCATGCCGGGCTCGATGTGGCCGGCAGTTACCGACGCGCCATCGCTCAGCAGCAAGCCATGCCGCGCGGCGATGGCAGCGACATCGGCGCGAACCGCCTCGCCAGCGAGTGAGCTGTCGAGGGCGACACGGTCGCCGTACCGCAGGTTCATCGTCTCGAACCACTCGGCCAGGCGCTGCTGCTCGGGCAGGGGCAGGCCGCCGGCGCCGCCGATCAGGTCGAGCGTGAAGTTGCTGCGCTCGACCACCGGCTGCTTGACGCTGTAGAGCGTGCGGTTGTTAGGCGTGTCGCCACAGGCAGACAGCGCCAGCCCCAGGGAGAATGCAACGGCGGCGGTGACCGCGGTGTTCTTGCGAATGGTCATCCTGATCACCTTTCTCACTTGAGGCTGAAGCCGGGGGCGACGGCTTCGGCGCGCTGCTCGCCGCCGCCGGGTTGGCGGCGGTTGTCCGCGACCAGCGGGCTGCCGAAGGTCTCGCGGCTACTGATCTCGGGCAGCGGCGCTTCGTCCGCAGCGCGCGGCATCGGGCGGCGCTCGCCGGTGGGCATGCCGCTTTCGAGGTTGCCGAAGAAC
The DNA here is from genome assembly GCA_029265155.1 of Altererythrobacter sp. Taxonomy (GTDB): domain Bacteria; phylum Pseudomonadota; class Alphaproteobacteria; order Sphingomonadales; family Sphingomonadaceae; genus Croceibacterium_A. The sequence continues at coordinate 9,603 of JAJUJV010000003.1, forward strand.
TGTTCGCCCGCGGTCGCGGCGCGGAAGCCGTCGGTCGGCAGCACGATGTCGCTGTCGTTGACCGGCTTCACCAGATAAGGCGTGACGACGATCACGAGCTCGGTCTGGCCTTTGCGGAATTCGGTCGAGCGGAACAGGTTGCCCAGGATCGGGATGTCCCCGGCGCCCGGTGCCTTGTCGATCGTGTTCTGGGCGCTGTTGCTGAGCAGACCGGCAATCATGAAGCTCTGGCCGGAACCGAGTTCGACTGTCGTTTCGGCGCGGCGCACCGTCAATGCGGGAATCTGGAAGCTGTTGAGCGTTACCGCGCCCTGGTTCGATAGCTCTGACACTTCGGGGCGGACGCGGATCGAGATCCGGCCATTATCCAGGACCGTCGGCGCATAAGCCAGTGAAACGCCGTACTTCTTGTATTCGATTGTGATCTGTCCGTCTTCTCCCGGCACGGGGATCGGGAACTCACCGCCCGCTAGGAACTCGGCCACTTCGCCCGACAGCGCCGTCAGGTTCGGCTCCGACAGCGTCGTCACCAGGCCGTGCGTTTCCGCCAAGTCGAGGGCGCCGAGGATGTCGAGCCCCAGGAACCGGCCGAGGCCGCCCAGTGTGGTGCCGCGGGTGTCGAGCGTGGGAATGGCCGGACCTGTGATTTCCGTGCCATCCGGCAGAATTCGGGTCACCTGGCCTGCGCCAGTTCCGACCGCGATCGGGCCCTGCGGGCTCCAGGTCTGGCCCGGAGCCAGTGCGCGGCCGCGTCCGATGCCGAAGCGGAAGCCACCGGTGCCGTCGATCGTCGTCAGATTGGCGCCCAGCGTGCGGACCAGCGAACGGTTCACTTCGGCGAAGCGGACGCGCAGGTTGATCTGCAGGGGTGTGGCCATCCGCAGGCGCGAGACCACGTTCGAGTTCTCGCCGACAAATGCTGCCACCAGCCGCTCGGCTTCAGCCGCATCTTCCGGAGCCGCAACGGTCCCGGTCAGCAGCACGGTGTTGGTGCCCATCGTCGCCACGCGGATATCGGCTTCGGGCATCGCCAGCGCCAGCATCTGATCGATGCTGTCGATGTTCGATCCGACCCGCACATTTGCGGACCAGATGATGTCGCCGCTCGGGTTGCTGGCATAGACGGTGGTCTCGCCGCCGGCTTTGCCGAACACGTAGAGCTGCCGCTGCGATTTCACCTGAACGTCGGCCACTTCCTCGTTTGCGACGAAGATATCGGCCATGTTGCTGGGTACGGTGACCAGCTGGCCGCGCCCGATCGAAAGGACGATGTCCTGGGCGGGGCTGACCACGGACTGGGCGATCGCCGGCCCGATCGGAGCAGCGGCCAGCGGCGCGAGCGCGCAGGCGGCAATCAGCGCGGTTCTCAGAAGGCGGCTATGCATCGGTGTGCCCCTTGCGTTCGTTTCGTTTGCCGTGGTGCGGCGCGTGGCGTGTCGGACGGTGATCATCGGATCAGCGCAGCGTGCTGATGCCGGCCGACGCAGTGCGCGCGCCGGTGCCCATGGCTTGGCCTTGCCGGTCGAGCAGAGCACCGGCGCCGCGGCCGACAGGCTCCACCGAGGTTTCCTTGCCGCGGGTCACGCGAACCGTCGGTCCCTGCGGGACGGTGGGGGCCGCCAGCGCCGTGCCGTTCTCGACCACGACCGGCGTCGGAGCGCTGGCCCGCGGCATCGTGCTGCGCTGGAAGCGGGATACGTCACCGCCCGTCACGTAAGTCGAAGCGCCTTCCTGCGGCCGCTTCATTGCCGTGCGCAACAGCCGCTCTTCGTCCTTCTTGGACACGTTCGCCGGCAGCTCGACGGCGCCCGAGGCGACGGCGCGCTCGAGCTCGGTCTGGTTGTCCGCGATCGAGCGCAGCGCCAGGCTGAGCGTGCCGATCGTCTCGGCGACCGCGATCTTCTCGGCGATCCGCGGCGTGACTTCGAGCGTGACGGTGCGGAACTCGGTCACTTCGGTCTTGCCTTGGTCGTTGGTGGTGGTCTCGGTCGACTGGTCGGTGGCGAGCACGCGCAGGTTGCGCAGGATCGTCTCGGCCGCTTTCAACGAGGCGCCTTCTTCACCTTCGACTTCCTGGGTCAGCATGATGTCGACGTGGTCGCCGGGGAAGACGAAGCCGGCGACGCCGGTCTTGTCGGAAACCGAAATGGTTACAGCGCGCATGCCCGGACCCAGCGCCGCCGCGAGGAACCCGCGGTCGCCGGGGCTCACCAGCGAGCCCTGCGTGACCGGCTCGCCGGCGGTGATCGGATGACGCACCACCGTGCCGAGCAGCGTCTGCATGTCCGCTTCGCCGTCGATGAAATAGGCGTCCTGGACCATTTCCTTCGGCCAGAGCTGATAGCCGACGGCATCGGCGGTCAGGATCGTACCGACCGGCAGCGCCCGCTTGGCGACGAGCACTTTGGGCCCATCCTCCGCAGGCGCGGCGACCGCCTGAACTTCCGGAGCGGCTGCCCCCGCGAACATGCTCCGTGCCGCCATGGCGGTGCCGATCGCGATGACCAGCGCCCCGAGCAGCAGTACCAGCTTCTTCCTGTCCATGGTGGATCAAGCCTTCTCAATGGTCCGAACGGAATGATTGCAGTCCCTTAGGGCCGCAGTGGTTAAAATCGGGTTCACCCCAAGGCTCCGGCGGCGAGCATGCCGGCCGGCGCGTAGGTGCTGCCCAGCACCCACAGTCCGGCCAGGGCAATCGCTACGCCGTAGGGAATCGCCAGCCTCTCGCGGCGCCGGCGCATCACGTGCCAGGCGCCGAAGACGATCGTCAGCAATCCGCCCAAGAGCGCCATGACGATGACGAGCTGGAGGAACAGCATCGGCGGGATCCACAACGCCAGCGCGGTCAGCAGCTTGACGTCGCCGCCGCCCATCGCCCGCATCGCAAAGAGCGCGGCGAGGATGATGAAGGTCACCAGCGCCACCAGCAGCTGCATCGCCACGCTGTTCCGTGTCCACGGGTCGGCCCAGAGCGGCAGGTCGCTCGCCCACCAGAACAGCGGCGCGCCCAGTGCGATGGCGGCGTTGAGCCAGTTGCCGATCCGCCGGTGGCGCAAGTCGGTGGCCGCAGCCACCAGTAGCGCGACTGCCAGCGCGGCAAGCAGGCCATACATCAGCGGATTGTCCAGCATCGAAATCCCTAGTCCCCCGGGGTTTCGTGCTAGCGCGTTGGGCTTACCAAACAGTAACCACGGCGGGCGAGACGGCATTAGCCACTTAACCAAGTCCCACCTGCGAGGTTGACGCCGCGGCCGATCGGGCGTTGTCGCAGGCCGGCCGCGACTCCGGGAGGGCAAAGCCCCATTGTGACAGAAGCCTACGACATTGCCGTGATCGGCGCCGGCATGGCCGGGGCCAGCGTCGCCGCCGAGCTGGCGCCGCACGCCCGCGTGCTCATCGCCGAAGCCGAGAGCCTCCCGGGCTATCACACCACCGGCCGCTCGGCCGCCTTCTGGGCCGAGTCATACGGCGGCCCTGCCGTGGTCCCGCTGACCTTGGCATCGGGCGCGTACTTGCGCGATCACGGCATGGTCGCGCCTCGGGGCGCGGTGCATCTCGCCCGGCCGCAGGACGATGCCGCCGTCGAAGCCTTCGTCGCCAGCTTCACCGGCACTGGCGTCGGCATAGAACTGCTGGACCGCACGGCGATCGAACGGCGGGTGCCGGGGCTGCGGCCCGAATGGACTCGCGCCGTGGCCGAGCCCGGCTGCGCCGACATCGACGTCGCCGCGCTGCACCAGCACTATCTTGCGCTCGCCCGGCGCGCCGGCGCCGAGCTGCGGACGGGCGCGCGACTCGAAGCCGCGGAGCGCAAAGGGGAGGGGTGGCGCCTATCCTTCGGCCGCGCCGGCGAAGTCCGCGCCCGAGTCCTGGTCGACGCAGCCGGCGCCTGGGCTGACCCTGTCGCCAGCCTGGCCGGCGCCCGCCCGCTCGGCATCACCCCGCTGCGGCGGACCATCGCGCAGCTGCGCACCGACCCCGCCCCGCCAGCGGACTTGCCGCTGGTCCTCGACATCAACGGCGGCTTCTACTTCAAGCCGGAGAACGGCCGGCTATGGCTCAGCCCGCACGAGGAAACGCCGAGCCCGGCCTGCGATGCCGCCCCTGAAGAGCTGGACGTCGCCATCGCCATCGACCGCTTCCAGCAAGTGGTCGACTGGCGGATCGAAGCGGTCGAGCGCAAATGGGCCGGCCTGCGCAGCTTCGCGCCCGACCGGCTCCCGGTCTATGGCTTTGATCCGCAGTGCGAGGGCTTCTTCTGGTTCGCCGGGCAGGGCGGCTTCGGTATCCAGACCGCACCGGCGGCCGCCAGACTTGCTGCCCAGTTGCTGCTCGGCCTACCGCGTGACGCGATGACCGAAGGGCTCGACGCCAGCCTCTACTCGCCCGCCCGCTTCGGCTGAGGTAGCCCAAGACCCCGCTCGATCGTCATCCCAGCGAATGCGGGGACCCAGTCGGTCTAGGAGGTAACACAAGAACGCGGGCAAGCTGACCAGTCGGAGGAACCACGCATTTTCTCCATCTGCGTTGGGATCGGCAAATGAGTCATTCGATGATATCCGCGCCAGCGGCTGGTCATAGGTCGTATGCTGAAAGGCAGGAAACAGCCGCGACTGAGAAGAATCTGCACTTCATGTCGCGGCCCCACCATCGCCGCCGCTGTGTGAACTCGAGTCGGGACAATTCTCCTAAGAGAAAACGCGTAGCCGGCGGCGACAAAGGGGGATTTGCAGGCGTGTATCGTCAGGGATGGGGTGGATGCTCGGCGGATTATCGCTCTGCGTGTTTGCTCGATCTTAACTATCACAAGCCGCAGAGAAGGCTGAAAGAAACCGCGAATTAAGCAAGTTGGCGTCTGAGCCATCCCGCTAAGTCATTAAACTCACTTGCAAAAGGCCCTTAAGGAGCGCCTCGTAGGTGACAGGAGGTGCGGCATGGGCCAGGCAACCGTCCATATCGTTTCGACACATACGAACGTCCGAGAGCATCTACGCAGCGCTGTGATCCAAGCCGGCGCGGAAGTGCATACATACGCTGAACTCCCGGCTTTGCTGGAGCAACCGATAAGCGCCGGCATCGCCCTGATCGAGGATGGGCGCCGCCCTGGGACGATCATCAAGCGGATTCGAGCGGCCGGCCGTGCACCGGTTCCGATTGTCCTGGCAGCGAAAGAACCGCGCACGGAGTGCGTCATCGCGGCCCTCACCGGCGGGGCACTCGACTACTTCGAAATTCCGGTCATGCCCCGCGACTTCGAGGAGCGCCTGACGGCGGCCATTGCCAAAGCGGAGAGGCAGCGGGCTCGGCACAGCGAGATCGAGGATGCCCGCGAACGCCTGAAACGCCTCAGCCAGCGCGAGCGGGAGGTTCTGGCACTGCTCTGCGAAGGACTGGCCAACAAGCTCATCGCCCGGCGCCTCGGGATCAGTCCAAGGACCGTCGAGATCCACAGAGGCCATGCGATGGAAAAACTTGAGGCAGAGCACGCAGCCATAGCCATTCGCGTGTGGCTTGCCGCGCAAGCACTCTAAGAGCTCAGCGCGCCGAAGGCCGTCCGCTACGAACTCGCTGCATGGCTCGTTCTAAGGACGGTGCACGTCATTGCAACGGCAGAAACCCTAAGCCCGCGCCGATTCCGCCTCCGCGCAGGCTAGCCGGTCCACCCGCTCGTTCTCCGGGTGTCCGGCGTGGCCTTTGACCCATTCCCAGGTGATCTTGTGCGGCGCGGCGGCGGCGATCAGCTCGTGCCATAGGTCCTCGTTGCGCACCGGCTTCTTGCTGGCGTTGACCCAGCCTTTCTTCTGCCAGCCGTGGATCCACTTGGTCATGCCGTCAATCACGTAGCGGCTGTCGGAATGGATAGTGACCTCGCACGGCTCGATCAGCGCCTTCAGCCCCCGGATCACCGCGGTCATTTCCATGCGGTTGTTCGTGGTGTGCGGATCGCCGCCGCTCAGTTCCTTTTCGTGGCGCCCCATGCGCAGCAGCGCGGCCCAGCCACCGGGGCCCGGATTGCCCTTGCACGCCCCGTCGGTGAAGATGTCGACGCGTTTCATGCGCTGGCCCGGCTCTGGCTTTCCCGGGCTGGAAAGGCCTGGTCGCTGCGCGTCGCATAGAACGACAGGCGACGGGCGAAATCCATCGGGTCCTTGCGAGTGACCAGGGCATCGGCCGGGGTGTGCAGCCAATCGTAGGCGCGCGTTGCCAGGAAGCGGATCGAAGCGCCGCGGGCGAGCAGCGGAAGCGCGCTCCACTCGGCATCGCTCAGTTCCCGGCGCGAACGGTAACCGGCAATCAGCGCGTCGCCGATCTCGGGATTGAAGCGCCCGTCGCGGCCGAAGCTCCACGCCGCGTGAGTCACCGCCAGGTCGTAGGCGGTGAGGTCGGTGCAGGCGAAGTAGAAGTCGATCAGTCCGCAGACCCTGTCGCCCAGCAGCAGGACGTTGTCGGGGAACAAGTCGGCATGGATGACGGAGCGGGGCAGGTCATGAGGCCAATGCCCCGACAGGTGCGCCAGCTCGGCGGCGACCAGCGCCGGCAGCTCCGGATCGATCGAGCGCAAACCGTCCTCGCCGCAGTCGGCAAACAGCTCGCGCCATTGCGGCAGGGCCATCGCGTTGGCCCGCTCGCCGGGAAAGTCGGCGGCGTCGATATGCAATCCGGCCAGTGCCTCGCCAACGGCACGCGCCTGGGCCGGATTGGGCGCATCCACCGAGACGCCGGGCAGGAACTCGATCAGCGCCACGGCTTTGCCTCCGACCATCCGGAAGGCGGCCCCCGTGCGGTCGTGAATGGTGCGGGGCACCGGGCTGCCCCGCTCGGACAAGTGGTCGAGCAGTCCGAGGAAGAACGGCAGATCGGCCACGTCGACCCGCGCTTCGTACATCGTCAGGATGTAACGGCCTTCGGTGGTCTCGATCAGCCAGTTGGAGTTGGACACCCCTTCGGCGATACCTTTGGCCGAAGTCAGTTCGCCGACATCGTATTCGGCGATCAGCTCCGCCAGCTCGGCGGCCGACAACGTGGTGTAAACGGCCATGCGCGGACTACGAGATCAGCTGCCGCGGCAGCTTGAACACCATGTTTTCTTCCGCCGTGACGACGGCCTTCTCTTCGACCGCGCGCCATTGGCCCAGTCGGGCGACGACTTCGCGGACCAGCTCTTCCGGGGCGGAGGCGCCTGCGGTCAGGCCCAGCGCCTCTACACCGTCCAGCCATTCCGGGTCGATGTCCGCGGCGCGCTGGATCAGCCGCGCCGGCTTGCCGAGACGCTGCGCCACTTCGACCAGGCGAACCGAATTCGACGAATTCGGCGCGCCGATCACCAGCACGAGATCGCTGCCGGCCGCTACTTCCTTGACCGCCGCCTGGCGGTTCGAGGTGGCATAGCAGATATCGTCCGCTTTCGGGCCGACGATCTGGGGGAAGCGGGCCTTGAGGGCGGCAATGATGTCCGCCGTGTCGTCCACTGACAGCGTCGTCTGGGTAAGAAAGGCGAGCGGCGTTTCGGCGGAAAACTCCAGCGCTTCGGCTTCGGCTACAGTCTCGATCACCGTCATCTGCCCGTCCGGCACTTGGCCGAACGTGCCGACCGCTTCGGGGTGGCCGCGATGACCGATGAAGACGATGTGGCGGCCCGCTTCGACCTGCCGCTCCGCCTGGCGGTGAACCTTGCTCACCAGCGGGCAGGTGGCGTCGAGATAGTCGAGCTGGCGCCGCTCGGCTTCGGCCGGGACCGATTTCGGCACGCCGTGAGCGCTGAACACCACCGGCACGCCGTCGGGCACTTCGTCCAGCTCTTCGACGAACACCGCACCCTTGGCTTTCAGGCTTTCGACCACGTACCGATTGTGGACGATCTCGTGCCGGACATAGACCGGCGCACCGTAGCGTTCGATCGCGCGCTCGACGATCTCGATGGCCCGGTCGACACCGGCACAAAAACCGCGCGGCGCTGCAATCAGCACCGTCAGCGGCGGCTTTGCCTCAGCGGCGGCCGGCTGCTGAAAGGGGGCGTTCATCCGCACGCCTCTAGCTGTTGTCGCTGCCTAACGAAAGGGCTAGGGGCTGCGGCTCCATTTGGACGAGGATTTGGAATGACGTTCCGCAACGCGCTGCTTGCCGCCACTGTTGCCGCCGCCGCGCTAGCGGGCTGTCAGCGCGCGGGCGACATCGTCGTCGAACAGGGTGTCGGCATTACCGCATTGCGCAGTGTCTGCCCGGCTGTCGGCGTTCCCGACTTCACCGGCAACGTCACGCTGTTCAATCCGGCCGATGCGCGCACCGCGGATGCCATCGATGTGACCGCGGCGATCACCAACGTGCGCAGTCAGTGCGACGATAGCGGCAGCGAAGTCTATTCGACCGCAACGTTCGATGTGATCGCGCAGCGGCGCGACACGCAAGGCTCGCGCACCGTTACCATTCCCTACTATTCGACCGTCGTGCGCGGCGGAAACTCGGTCATCGCCAAGCGCGTGGGTGAAGTGACGATCAACTTCGCCGATGGTCAGGACCGCTCATGGGCGCAAGGTACGGCCGGAGCAGTGGTCGACCGGGCTGCCGCGACGCTTCCCGCGGACATCCGCGAGCGCATCACCCGCCGGCGCCGGGCCGGTGAGGCTGACGCGGCGATCGATCCGCTCAACGAGCCGGAAGTTCGCACCGCGCTCGCCCGCGCCAGCTTCGAGCTGCTGATCGGCTTCCAGCTCACCGAAGACCAGCTCGCTTACAACGCCACCCGATAAGTTAGCCGCGCCGGCCGTCCTTTCCCGCGCCGGGCAAACGCGCTAACGGCGCGCGCCATGGACACCTCCCGGACTCTGTACGCCGCGTTCGCGGCCAAGATCGACGCCGCGCTCGCCGCACTCGAGAAGGAAGCGGTGCTGCCGCCGCACGCGCCGCGCCATGCGGTCAGCGTCGAGCCGCCCCGCGATCCTTCTCACGGGGATCTTGCCACCAACGCGGCTATGGTCCTGGCAAAGGAAGCCAAGACCAATCCGCGCGCGTTGGCGGAACGGATCGTCGAGAAGCTGGCGGGCGATGCCGCCGTGACGAGCGCGGAGATCGCCGGGCCTGGGTTCATCAACTTGCGCCTGGCGCCCGATGTCTGGACGGCGGAGCTTCAGGCGATCGCTTCGCTGGCGGCGGACTATGGCCGCTCGGCCCTCGGGTCGGGCCGGACCGTGAACGTGGAGTACGTCTCGGCCAACCCGACCGGGCCGATGCACATGGGCCACTGCCGCGGCGCGGTGGTCGGCGATGCGCTGGCCGCGCTGCTCGAATTCGCCGGGCACGCGGTGCTGCGCGAATACTACATCAACGATGCGGGCGCGCAGGTGCAGACGCTCGCCCGCTCCGCGCACTTGCGTTACCGCGAGGCGCTCGGCGAGAACATCGGCGAGATTCCGCAGGGTTTATACCCGGGCGACTACCTCGTGCCGGTCGGCCAGCGGCTGGCGCAGGAATTCGGCCCGGCTTACGTCGCAGCGCCGGAGAGCGAGTGGCTCGACCTGTTCCGCCACCGCACGGTCGCGGCGATGATGGAGATGATCCGTAAAGATCTCGCGCTGCTCGGCATCCACCACGACGTGTTCTCCTCGGAGGCGGAGCTGCAGAGCGCGGGCAAGCCCGAGGCGGCCGAAGCCTGGCTGCGCGAGCAGGGTCTGGTCTACGACGGCATCCTCGAAGCGCCCAAGGGCAAGACGCCCGAGGACTGGGAACCGGTCGAGCTGCCGCTGTTCCGCGCCACCCGCTATGGCGACGACCAAGACCGCCCGTTGCGCAAGAGCGACGGCAGCTGGACTTATTTCGGCGCGGATCTCGCCTACCACATGCAAAAGGCCGAAAACGCCGACGAACTGATCGATATCTGGGGTGCCGATCACGCCGGCACGGTCAAGCGGATCAAGGCCGCCGTGGCCGCGCTTTCGGAGGGGCGGGGCCGCTCGATTCCGTTCGACGTCAAGCTCGTCCAGATGGTCCAGCTCCTCCGCGGCGGCGAGCCTGTGAAGATGTCCAAGCGAGCCGGTACTTTTGTCACTCTCGCCGACGTTGTGGGTGAGGTTGGTAAAGATGTCGTCCGCTTCACCATGCTCACCCGCAAGCCCGAAGCGCAGATGGACTTCGATTTCGCCAAGGTGGTCGAGGCGAGCAAGGACAATCCGGTCTTCTACGTCCAGTACGCGCACGCTCGCATCCGTTCGACACTGCGCAAAGCACTCGAGCAGGGTGTTCAGCCCTCCGATCAGCTTCATTTGCTTGGTTCGGACGAGCTGGAGCTGGTAAAAACTGCCGCCCAGTTCCCGCGCGAAGTCGAAGCCGCCGCCAAGGCGCGCGAGCCGCACCGTATCGCTTTCTACCTCTACGATCTCGCCGCCGCGTTCCATGCTTTCTGGAACATGGGCAACGACGATCCCGAAAAGCGCATCATCCTGGCACATGACGCCGAGCTCACCGCCGCGAGACTTTTCCTCGCCACGCAGATCGGGCAGGTAATCCGCAACGGCCTGGCCATACTGGGGGTGGAGGCCGTCGAGGAGCTTTAGGATGGCCAAGCCGGGGACGGGGCACGGCGCAGAGCCGGGTAAACTGGCGGACGACGGTACGATCGAAGCTGAAGAGCAGCTGACGCTCGCCGACGAGGACGAGCGGCTGCCGTGGCTCGAGTCTGACGACGATTATGAGGAACCCGCGGTCGACACCGGCCGGATCGTCGCTTTTGGTGCAATCAGTTTGCTGGCGCTGATCGTGATCATCGGGGCGGTGCTGTGGTTCACCAGCGATCGCACACGCGCAGATGTGGTCGCAGACGGCAGCACGATCGAAGCCCCGGACGAGCCCTACAAAGTGCGCCCCGATGAACCGGGCGGCCAGCAAGTCGCGGGCACCGGCGAGACCAGCTTCGAAGTGGCCGAAGGCAACCGAGTGGAAGGCCGCATCGCCGGCAGTGGCACGGTGCCAGCCCCGAGCATCGATCGCGAACAGGCCGGCGCCGATGAGACCGAGGCCGGCTCCCGTGCGATCGGCGTCCAGGTCGGGGCCTATTCCACACGCGAGCAAGCTGAAGCCGGCTGGTCGACTTTGGCCGGCCGCATCGAGGCTCTGCAGGGCCGCAGCCATCGCATCCTTCAGGGCACGGCCGATAGCGGCACGATCTACCGCCTGCAGGCCCTTGCCGGCTCGGTTGCCGAAGCCGAGACGCTCTGCCGCACGATCAAATCCGAGGGCGGCGACTGCCAGGTCAAGCGTTAGCCGCTCCCATTTCCGCGTGAAAAGCGCCGGCTAGGGTGGCATAGCCCTCGCCGGGAGGGACTACGCAAGATGAATGCGGGGCTATCTGCGCTCAGCGAACGCGAGAAGGAGACATTGCGGCTCCTGCTCGGCGGCCATGATGCCAAGTCGATCGCCAACGAACTGGGCCTATCGGTTCACACCATCAACGAGCGCCTCCGCGACGCCCGCCGCAAGCTCGGCGTATCCAGCAGCCGTGAGGCGGCACGGCTCCTTGGCGAGGTGGAGCGGGGTGCCCCCGATTCTTTAGGGGACAGCACTTTGGGGGTGGCCGGAGCGTCCGCAGGCATGGGCAAGAAGCGGCAGGGCGCGGCTCATCGCCTCGCCTGGCTTAGCGGAGGAATGTTCATCATGTCGCTTGTTATCGCCGCCGCCGTACTCACGGTCCTAGCGCAGGGAAGCAACCCGGGCACCGCCCGACCAGTATCGAGCGCAGGTGCGCAATCCGCACCAACTCAGGCGGCCGCGGTAAGCGCCGCTCAGGAATGGGTCGCTCTCGTTGACGCGAAAAACTGGAACGAAAGCTGGCGGACGGCCGCAGCCATATTCAAGTCGCAGGCCTCCGCCGAGCAATTCGCTTCCGCCGTCACTCCCGTTCGTGAGCCGTTGGGGGCCGTCGTGACCCGAGTCCTGCGCAGCGCAACGCCAACCAACGCGTTGCCGGGCGCGCCCGCCGGTGAATACCAGCTCATCGAGTTCCAAACTCGCTTTGCGGAACGCGAGGTGGTGGAAACGGTGATCTTGATCCGAGAAGGTGCGAGTTGGCGGGTGGCCGGGTACTTAATCCGATAGCAGGCGGCGGGGTCGGCAGCGGGCTGTCCACACCGGCGCCCGCGCCCACGCTTGCCGCGCTGCCGTATTCCTGCGAATCTTGCGGGATGACGCCCGCGATCTTCGGTCTTTCCGGTCTGACCCTCAGCCCTGAGGAGCGGGCGTTCTTCCGTGAAGCCGATCCGGCCGGGTACATCCTGTTCGGGCGCAATGTGCAGGATCGGGCGCAGCTGCGGGCTCTTACCGACGAGCTGCGCGCGATCCACGGGCGCGAGCGGCTGCTGATCTCGATCGATCAGGAAGGCGGGCGGGTGGCGCGGATGAAGCCGCCCGAATGGGACGCTTTCCCGCCGGGGGAGGCGTTCGCCAGGCTGTGGGAACTTGCACCGGCGAGCGCGATCGAAGCGGCGCGCGCCAATGCCGAAATGCTCGGCCACGACCTTGCCGAGGTCGGTATCACAGTAGACTACACGCCGCTGCTCGACGTCCGGCAGCCGGGCGCGCACGACGTGATCGGCGACCGCGCTTTCGGCACCGAACCGATGCAGGTGGCCGCGCTAGGACGTGCGGTGCTTGATGGGCTTGCTCGAGCTGGCGTCGCCGGATGTATCAAGCACATGCCCGGACATGGCCGCGCCTGCGCCGATAGCCACAAGGAGCTGCCGACCGTCGAGGCGAGTGAGGCGGAGCTCGAAACCGACTTGGAACCGTTTCGCACCCTCAATCACGCGCCGATCGGCATGACCGCGCACGTACGTTACACGGCTTGGGACGCGGACGCTCCGGGCACCCTTTCCCCGTTTGTGGTCAATCAGGTAATTCGGGAGAGGATTGGCTTCACAGGTCTCCTTCTCACCGATGACATCGACATGGAGGCGCTTTCGGGCAGCGTGCCTGAGCGGGCCGAACGCGCGATCGCTGCAGGTTGCGACCTGGTGCTCAACTGCTGGGCCCGGATGGACGACATGGTGGAGATCGCGGCGCGGCTGCCCGACCTCTCCGATGGGGCAACAGCCCGTCTCGAACGGGCGCTGGCCGCTACCGATGCGTCCAGTGGAGCCGATCGTGCCGAGCTCGCCGCGAAGCGCGATGCGCTTCTCGGTCTGGTCAGGGATATGGCGTGACCGACGGGTTGCTGTTCGAACCGCTCCGCGACGACGGTGAAGACTGGGAAAGCCCCGGCACGCCGCCTGCGGCCGACACAGCCCTTTATCTCGAACTTGACGGTTGGGAGGGTCCGCTCGACTTGCTGCTGGACCTGGCGCGGCGGCAGAAGGTCGATCTCAAGGCCATCTCGATCCTCGCGCTGGTCGACCAGTACATAGCCTACATCGACAAGGCCGAGGCGCTGAAGCTTGAAATAGCTGCCGATTATCTGGTGATGGCAGCCTGGCTTGCCTACCTAAAGTCGGCCTTGCTGCTGCCGAAAGAGGAGCAGGAGGATCCAAGCCCGGAAGAGCTCGCGCTCCGACTGCAACTGCGCCTCCAGCGGCTCAGCGCGATGCGCGAAGCGGCGGCGCGGCTGCTGGCGCGTGACCGCGTCGGTCGCGACGTTTTCCTGCGAGGCGCCCCGGAAGGTTTGCGCGTCGATCGCAAGAACGCCTGGCAGTGCGACTGGTACTCGCTGGTTTCGGCTTATGCGGTCGTCAAAGCGCGAACCGAGCCCGTCGTGCACATGGTGCGCGAACGGCCGGTGATGACGCTCGATTCGGCGCTTGACCGCGTTTCGACCATGCTCGGCGTAAAACTCGATTGGATCGAGCTGCGCGACTTCCTTCCCGCCCATGCCGAACCGCGGCTGCGCCGCTCGGCACTGGCGTCCAGCTTCGTTGCGGCGCTTGAGTTGGCTCGACTCGGCAAAGCGGAGATCCGGCAGGAGGAAACATTCGGTCCGCTTCACTTGCGCCGGATGGGGTCGCCGGAGGCGCGCTCGGCGAAGGCGGCACGGTAGTGGAAGCGCCCGACGACCTCGTCCGCGCGGTGGAAGCGACGCTGTTTGCCGCGGAGGAGCCAATCACCGCGGACGCTCTGGCGACTCATCTCGGGGTTGCGGATGTCCGACAGGCGCTGCGGGAGCTGGAGGCGCATTACTCCGAACGCGGCGTGCGACTGGTCGAGCGCGGCGGACGTTGGCAGTTCCAAACGGCGCCCGATCTCGCGCACTTGCTCCGTCGCGAACGCGAGCAAGTGCGCAAGCTCAGCCGCGCCGCCACCGAAGTCCTCGCTATCGTCGCCTATCACGAACCGGTCAGCCGCGCCGAGATAGAGGCTATCCGCGGCGTCCAAACCAGCTCCGGCACGCTGGACGTACTGATGGAAGCGGGATGGGTGCGGGTCGCAGGCCGGCGCGAAGTGCCGGGACGCCCGGTGATCTATGCCACGACGCCCGAGTTCCTCAGCCACTTCGGTCTCGCCAGCCGCAAGGACCTTCCAGGCATCGACGAACTCAAGGCGGCCGGGCTGCTCGACCCGGTCGATGAAGCTTACGAGGACCTGCTCGGCCGCACTGCCGAGGACTTGGACCGAGAGTCGGCTTCGCTGGTAAATCCGGAGGAAAGCGCCTAGACTCTCCACAAAGCCATTCGGAGAGTTCCCGTGAATATCGGACCGTTCCAGATCCTGATCATCGCATTGGTGATCCTCGTGCTGTTCGGCCGCGGTCGGATCAGCGAAATGATGGGCGACTTCGGCAAGGGTGTTAAAAGCTTCCGCCAGGGCCTCAATGACGACGATAAGCCCGCCGCTCCCCCGCAGCGGATCGAAGGCCCGAGCCACGAAGCCAAGCCCGCGGCCGAAGCGGCTGCCGATCCGCAGCCGGCGAGCGACAACAGCGCGCGCTGAACTCCTGAGCCCCGCCGATGTTCGATATTGGATCGGCCGAACTGCTGCTCATCGTCATCGTGGCGGTGATCGTCATCGGCCCCAAGGACCTGCCGCTGGCACTGCGCACCGCCGGACGGTGGATCGGCAAGATTCGCAAAGTTTCCGGCCATTTCCGGGCGGGCCTCGATACGATGATTCGCGAGGCCGAAATGGAGGAAATGGAGAAGAAGTGGCGCGAGCAGAACGAGAAGATCATGCGCGAGCATCCCGAGGGCGGCCCGCCCGGAACCGAGCAGACCGGCGCCTACCCCGCCGGGCCGGTTGCTTCGCCACCGGCCGGAGCCGCGCCGGTATCGGCTGAAGCGCGCGCGGCTGAGCCCGCTTCGACTGACGCGGAAACGCCCGCGCCTGAGACGGCGAAACCGTCATGACGATGCCGTTCCGCGTCAAGGACATCGACGAAACGCAGGCGCCGCTGCTCGAACACCTTATCGAATTGCGCACCCGGCTGGTTCGCTGCGTCGTGATGCTGGCGCTCGCCTTCGTCGTCTGCCTCTATTTCGCTGACGATATCTTCGAGGTGCTGGTCCGCCCGCTCGCCGCCGCGTTTGGCGAAGGGGAAGGGCGGCTGATCTACACCAAGCTCTACGAAGCCTTCTTCGTGGAAATCAAAGTTGCGCTGTTCGCGGCTTTCCTCGTCAGCTTCCCGGTCATTGCCAATCAGCTCTGGGCCTTCGTCGCGCCCGGCCTGTACGCGCGTGAGAAGAAGGCTTTCCTCCCCTTCCTGCTGGCAACGCCGGTCCTGTTCGCGATGGGTGCCTCGCTCGCGTACTTCGTCGTCATGCCGACGGCGTTTTCGTGGTTCCTCGGGTTTGAAGGCGAAACGGCCGGATTGAGCCAGGAAGCCCTGCCCGCGATCGGCGACTACCTTGATTTAGTGATGCATTTCATCATCGCCTTCGGGGTCAGCTTTCTGTTGCCGGTCCTACTGCTCCTGCTGAACCGAGCCGGCATCGTAAATCGCGAACAGCTCGCCCGTGCGCGCCGTTACGTAATCGTCGGCATCTTCATCATTTCTGCCGTGATCACGCCGCCCGACATCGGTTCGCAGTTGATCCTCGCCCTGCCGCTGATCCTGCTGTTCGAGATCTCGCTGCTGCTGATGCGCCCGGCCAGCAAGATGAACGAGCGGGAAGCCGAAGAGGCCGGACACGCTACGGTAGAGGGCGATACCGCGGGCTGAGGTCTTCGCTATCGGCCCGGCGCATCTGCCTCGCGGCGGCCACGGCTTGGAGTTGCTTCGTAGACTTTCCGGCCGCCGATCCAGGTCTCCAGCACGCGGATGCGCCGCAAGGCAGCTGCATCGACATCGAGCGGGTCGGCATCGAGCACCAGGAAGTCTGCGCGTTCGCCGGGCGCAAGGCGGCCGAAGCGGCCTTCGGCGAAACCCGCCCAGGCCGCACCGGCGGTGTAGGCTGCCAATGCTTCTTCGATCGTCAGGCGCTGCTGCGGCTGCCAACCCCCGGCTGGTTCTCCGCTGGCGTCTTCGCGGCTGACCGCTGCAGCTAGTCCCGCGAACGGATCGGGCGCTTCCACGGGCGCGTCTGAGCCGAGGGCGAGGGCCGAGCCCGCCTCGTCGATCGTGCGCCATGCATACGCGCCCGTCAGGCGGTCCGGGCCGAGCCGGGCTTCTGCCATCAAGCGGTCGGAAGTCTGGTGCACCGGCTGCATTGAGGCGACGATGCCATGTCGGCCGAAGCGGGCGATGTCGGCAGGGTCGACCACTTGCGCGTGCTCGATGCGCCAGCGCCGATCGCCGCGGTAGTCGCCCGACAGCTCGTCGATCGCGTCGAGCGCTTCGGCATTGGCGGCGTCACCGATCGCATGGATCGCCACCTGGTACCCTTCCATCGCCGCGCGGCTCATGTTGTTGCGGAGCTGCGTGCCGTTCATCAACGCGAGGCCGCGGTTGTTGGGATCGTCAGCATAAGCCGCCTTGAGCAGGGCTCCGCGCGAGCCGAGCGCCCCGTCGAGCACGAGTTTAAGCCCGTTCAGCCGCAGCCGGTCGTCATAGAGCCACTGGGTCGGCCCGGTGCCGCCGATCAGCGTCATTTCCGGTACACTCGCGGCGTAAGCCATGATGCGAACGCGTAGGCGGCCCTCGTCGCCGGCGCGGCGGAAAGTCATCCAGTCTTCGATGGAGCTGCCCATGTCGGCGACGGCAGTCACGCCGCTGCGGACCAGCAGCTCCTGCGCCTCGTGCAGCGCCACATCGCGATCGGTCGCGCGGGGAGGTGGAACCTTGCTGGCGACGAGGTCCATGGCCGCATCCACGAACACGCCCGAGGGCTCTCGGCCGCCCGGCAACCGCTCGATGCGTCCCCCGGCCGGATCGGCCGTGGCGGCGGTCACACCGGCAACGCTCAGCGCCGCAGAGTTGGCCCAGCCGGCATGGCCGTCCACTCGCTCCAGCCACACCGGGCGATCCGCCACCGCGGCGTCCAGTTCGGCGGCGGTCGGGAAACGGCCAAGGCCCCAGGCCTCCTGGTTCCAGCCGCGCCCGACGATCCATGGCCGCTCGGGATGAGCCGCTGCATAGTCGGCGATCTTCTGCTGCGCTTCGGCAAGGGTTCGAGTGTTGGAGAGATCGACCGTCAGGAGGCTGAGGCCCAGGCCCATCACGTGCACGTGCGAATCGATGATGCCGGGGATGACGGTGCGGCCCCGACCGTCCTCGCGGTAGTCGGCGCGTGGCGCGCGCTCGCCTTCAGCTACGAGCTCGCGGACTTTGCCTCCGTCATCGATCAAAATCGCTTCGAAACGGGTGACCGTGCCGTTGCGATCGACGGTGATGCCGTTGACGTTGTCGATCAGGGTGTCGGCGAGAAGGGGTGTGGGGAAGAGCAGCGCCGCCGCTGCAAGCCAACCGGCCCTCACGCGCCGACCTCCGGCAGGTGCCGGATCAGCGCGCTGGTGTCCTGCCGTCCGCCCCCGATCTCCTGGACATTGGCATAATAGCCATCGACCTGCTGCGTCACCGGCAACTCCAGCCCGCGGGCCCGCGCTTCGGCAAGCGCAATGGCAAGGTCCTTGCGCATCCAGTCGATCGCGAAGCCGAAGTCGAACTGACCGGCTGCCATCGTCGCCCAACGGTTTTCCATCTGCCAGCTTTGCGCCGCGCCGCCTGAAATGGCTTCGAGAACCTTTTCCAGATCGAGTTCCGCCGCCTGGGCGAAGCGCATGCCTTCGGAGAGGCCCGCGAGCACGCCGGCAATGCAGATTTGGTTGACCGCTTTCGTCGCCTGTCCGGCGCCGGCCTCTCCAACATGGACGATGCGGGCGGCGTAAGCCTCCAGTACCGGCCGCGCGGCGTCCATCGCTTCTGCGCTCCCGCCGCACATCGCCGAGAGCTTGCCGTTCTCCGCACCCGATTGCCCGCCGGACACCGGGGCGTCGAGCGCCAACACGCCCGCGCGCTCGGCCTCCTGCGCAATGCGCCGGGCGATACCTGGTGACACCGTGGTATGGTCGACGAACAGCGCGCCCGGGCGCATCGCGGTCAGCGCGCCCGTATCGCCCAGCATCACTTCAGCCAGGTCGGCATCGTTCCCAACGCAGGTCAGCACGACGTCCTGCCCCTCGGCCGCTTTCCGCGGAGTCGCTGCCGAGGCGACGGCGAGTCCTTCTGCGGCATGGCGCTCCAGCCATGCCTCGGCCTTGGCCGCTGTGCGATTGTAGACGGTCACCCGGTGTCCTGCCCGGGCCAAATGTGCCGCCATCGGCGCGCCCATGACGCCGAGGCCGAGGAATGCGATGCGCTTGGGTTCAGTCATCCGCCTGCACCTGCCGTCTTGCGCGGTTCAAAGCAATCGTTGCTGCGGCGGCATTTCCCTTGGACGCGGTTTTCAGTTACGGCGCGCGCCCATGACCGGGACGGGAACGATCGAAGTGAGCGAGGACCAGGCGACTCTCGACGTGGACGATGTGCGTGCGGCTGCCGAGCGGATTGTCGGCGCCGTCGTGCGGACGCCGACGATGCACAGCAAGACCTTGTCGAAAATCACCGGCGCCGAGATCTGGCTCAAGTTCGAAAACCAGCAGTTCACCGCCGCCTATAAAGAACGCGGCGCCCTCAACGCGCTGCTGATGATGGGCGAGGAGCAGCGCGCACGCGGCGTCATTGCCGCTTCCGCCGGCAACCACTCGCAGGGCCTGTCTTATCACGGTTCCCGTCTCGGCGTCCCGGTCACTATCGTCATGCCGCGCACGACCCCCACAGTTAAGGTCATGCAGACGGAATCCGTCGGCGGCAAAGTCGTGCTCGAGGGCGAGAACTTCGACGAAGCCTATGCTTTCGCCCGCAGCATGGAAAAGCAACTCTGCCTCACTTTCGTCCATCCCTTCGATGATCCCAAAGTCGCGGCCGGGCAGGGCACGGTTGCGCTGGAGATGATCGAGGACGCACCCGAGATAGAGACGCTCGTCGTGCCGATCGGCGGCGGGGGGCTGATCTCCGGCATGGGCACGGTCGCCAAGGCGCACCAGCCCCCGCTCGAAGTCATCGGTGTACAGGCGCAGCTCTACCCTTCCGCCTACAGCCGCTACAAGGGTGAGGACCTGCCGTGTGGCGGGGACACGCTGGCGGAAGGCATTGCGGTCAAAGAACCGGGCGTGTTCACGTCCCGCATCATCCGCGACGTGGTTGATGACATCCTGCTCGTCGATGAATCCCACCTCGAGGAGGCCGTTAGCCTGCTGCTGCAGATCGAGAAGACGGTGGTCGAGGGCGCCGGCGCCGCGGGCCTTGCCGCCGTTCTTGCGCACCGGGAGCGCTTTGCCGGAAAGAAGCTCGGCCTGGTGCTGTGCGGGGGCAACATCGACACGCGGCTATTGGCGAACGTGCTGCTGCGCGATCTGGCCCGGTCCGGCCGCTTGGCTCGCTTGCGCATCTCGCTTCAGGATCGACCCGGCGCGCTGCTCAAGGTGATGCACGAGTTCGACGCGCACAACGTCAATATCCTCGAGATCTACCATCAGCGCATCTTCACCAATCTGCCGGCTAAGGGCCTGATCACCGACATCGAGTGCGAGGCGCGCGACCGCGAGCAGCTCGACAAGCTCGTCGCGGCGCTGCGTGGGCGCGGCTATGCGGTCAGCCAGGCCGAGCTAAACTAAGCACCCACCGCCTGTTCCAGATCGGAGCGGTTAACGATTTGCCGACCCTCGGCAGCAAGAATCCGCCTGCCATCCACCAAAATAGTGGTTAATGGTCTTTCGCTCTGGCACCTTGCGGACGTACGGTCGTTCTCAAGATGCCGCTTGGATCGATTTGAGTGAGAGGCCCGCCCGCGCCGTGACCGCCCCGGTTCGTTTTCCGCGCTTTTTCGTGACGAGCCCCGCGGCGTGTCCGTACCTGCCCGGTCGCACGGAACGGAAAGTGTTCACCGAGCTCAAGGGGCCTCACGCCGAAGCGCTGAACGACGCGCTCGGCCGCATCGGCTTCCGCCGCAGCCAGACCGTCGCTTACCGGCCGAGCTGTCTCGATTGCCAGGCCTGTGTCTCGGTGCGAGTTGTCGCGCAGGAGTTTGCGCCGTCGAATGCGCAGCGCCGGACCATGCGCCAGAACGACGATCTGGTTGTCACCGAATGCCGCCCCTGGGCGACCACCGAGCAGTTCGAATTGCTCCAGCGCTACCTCGCCAGCCGGCACCCCGGTGGCGGCATGGCTGCGATGGACGAAATCGATTACGCGGACATGGTGGAACACACGGCCGTTTCCAGCTTTGTAGTAGAATATAGGGAGCCCTCACCGGACGGGGGGCAGGGCCGCTTGGTCGGTGCCTGCCTGACGGATCGGCAGGGGGACGGGTTGTCGATGATTTACAGCTTCTACGACCCGGAACATGAGGCGCGAACCGGGCTTGGGAACTACATCATTCTCGATCATATCCGACGCGCGGCGGATGCAGGGCTGCCTTACGTGTATCTCGGCTATTGGGTCGAGGGGTCGCAGCGCATGCAGTACAAGATCCGCTACCGTCCGCTCGAACGGCTCGGACCGACCGGATGGCGGCGTTTCTCCGCTGCTGAGCAGACCGCTCTCATCGAAGCCGTGTCCGCCGCTCGGCGTGACGAAACCCTATGTGTCGAAGGCGGAAGTAAGGACGGGGCTCCTGGCGGACAGCGGCAGTACAAGCTGGCCTAGGCTTCGCCGCCGGCTCGTCGCTTTGGCGGCGTCCACATCTATCATCTGCTCGCCAGTCGCCGCTCAGGACGCGGAGGCGCTGCCGACGCTCGAGGAGTTGATCCCCGACGAAGCGGTGGCCGACCCTGAAGGATGGGCCGCCCAAGGCGTCCCCGCCGATGCTGCGTCTCAAGAAGCCGCTCCGGAACTCGACGCCTCCTCGCCGCTGGACGAGCTTTCCGACGTCGATCTCCCCTGGCCCGAGAACGAGGAACTGCCGCAGATCGCGCCGCTCGAACCGGAAGAGGACATCCAGTTCGCCGACTTCGAGGAGGTCGTGCCGCAAGTCGAGCTGGGGGACGAAGACAGGATTTCGGACGAGCTCGTCCTCGTCTTCCCGCGCGAGCGGGCGCTGTTCCCCTACCACGAGGAGTTCCTCGACCGCTTCGAAGCGCTGTCCACCGTCGAAGAGCTGGACGACGACGGCAATGTCGCTCGGCTAGCCGCGCAATCGCGCGCCGACGAGGACCTGCTCAACCGCATGCTGCGGGTCTACGGCTACTACGACGCGCTCGTGTTCCGCTCGGTCGGCGAACTTACGCCGGGCGAGGACAACACTGAGCAACGCCCGACAGTCCGCTTCGACATCATACCCGGCACTCAGTATCGTTTCGGCGCGATCGACCTCGGGAACCTCGCTGCGGCCGGCGCCGATTACGCGATGCTGCGCGACACCTTCGAGATCCAGACGGGCGACCCGCTGCTCGCCGACAAGATCGTCGAAGAGCGCTACGATCTCGATTTGGCGATCGGCGAGAGCGGCTATCCGTTCGCGCGGATCGAAGAGCCCGAGCTGCTGGTCGATCACGCCCGCACCGAAGGCGACCTGACCATGCCGGTCGAGCCGGGCGGCAAGTACCGCTTCGGCAGGGTGACCAGCAACATGCCCGAGTTCCTGTCGGGCGAACACCTTACCGATATCGCAAGGTTCGACCCGGGCGACCTCTATCAGCGCAGCCTAGAGCTCGATTTGCGCCGGGCGATCCTCGCCACCGGACTGGTCCAGAGCGTCACGCTGACTCCGGTCGAGACGGCGCCGCCGGCGAACGGCGAGCCGGGCACGGTCGACATCGCGGCGGAAATCGCGCCGGCACGGCTGCGTACGATTGCCGGCCGCGTCGGCTACGGCACCGGCGAGGGCTTCAAGGTCGAAGGGATGTGGGAACACCGCAACCTGTTCCCGCCCGAAGGCATGCTGCGCGTCCGCGGCATCCTCGGCACGGCGGAGCAGCTCGCCGGCGTCACGTTCCGCAAGAACAACTTCGGCGGCCGCGACAAGATCCTGACGGTCGACGCCTTCGCCAGCACGATCGACTACGGACCCTTCGATGCCCGCACCGTGTCGCTGGTCGGCAACTACGAGCGGGTCAGCACGATCCAGTTCCAGAAGCCGTTCAGTTGGTCGGTTGGCCTCGAGCTGGTGGCGACCGGCGAGCGCGAAGCCGATGCCGACGGTAATCTCGGCCCGCGCCAAACCTACTTCATCGGCGCGGTTCCTCTCTATGCGCAGTTCGACACCTCGGACGACCTGCTCGATCCCCGTCGCGGCTTCCGTATCAGCTCGCGCCTATCGCCCGAGGTTTCGCGCACCAACGGGGTGGAGAGCTTCTACCTGCGCGGTGAGGTGCTCGGCTCGTACTATCTGCCGGTCAGCGACAACATCGTGATCGCGTCGCGCGCGCGCTTCGCCAGCATCCCCGGAGCGCCCGTGTCGGCGATCGCCCCGTCGCGGCGGCTTTATGCCGGCGGCGGCGGCTCGGTCCGCGGCTATTCCTACAAGGGGATCGGCCCGCGCAACAGCCTGGGCGATCCCACCGGCGGCCGCTCGCTGACCGAGCTTTCGGTCGAAGCGCGTATCCGCACCGGACTGCTGGGCGGGGCGCTTGGCATCGTCCCGTTCGTCGACGCGGGCACCGTGGGTGAGGACGCAACGCCCGGCTTCGACGAGATCAAGATCGGCGCCGGTATCGGCGCCCGCTATCACACCAGCTTCGGCCCGCTGCGGATCGATTTGGGTGTGCCGCTCAACCCCGGCCCGAACGATCCTAAGTTCGGCGTCTATGTCGGCCTCGGGCAGGCGTTCTGATGGCTGAAGAAGTGATCGCCCCCGCGATGGTAGACGCTGAGGAGCCGCGCCGCCGCGGCGTTTCCTCTCGGGTGCTGCGCTGGGTCGGAGGCGCCTTGCTCGCGCTCCTGGCGCTGATTGCGCTCGCCGTTGCCTGGCTGCACACCAGCTCGGGCCGCGATTTCATCGTCGAGCAGATCGCCAAGGTCGCGCCGGCGTCGGGCCTGAAGGTATCGGTCGGGCGGATCGAGGGGTCGGTGTTGTGGAGCGCCACGCTGTACGACGTCGAATTCCGCGACGCGAACAACAAGCTGTTCCTCGAAGTCCCCGAGGTCGATCTTAACTGGCGACCGATCAAGTTCCTGTTCACCGGTCTGGACGTGCGCCACTTGGTGCTGACCGGCGGCACGCTCCACGCCGCTCCGGAACTGCTGCCCGGCGATCCCGACGCGCCGATCCTGCCTGACTTCGACATCCGCGTGGACCGGCTGGTGGTGGATGACCTGCGCGTTGCCGAAGGAATGCTCGGTGACGAGCGGATGATCGACTTTCAGGCGCGCGCCGACGTGCGCGACGGGCGGGTTTTGCTCGACGCCAACGGCCAATTCGGGGGCGGCGATCGCCTCCGGGCCCTGATCGACGCCTTCCCCGACGGGGACCGCTTCAACATTGACCTCGATTACCGCGCTCCCGCCGGCGGGCTCCTCGCCACGATGATGGGCGCAGAAGAGGACGTGCGCGCCCGCATCCTCGGCAATGGCGACTGGGACGCGTGGAACGGCTCGTTCGTCGTCAACCAAGGCGGCACGCCGATAGCCGCGTTCCGGCTCTACAACCGAGAAGGCCGCTACAAGATCGTCGGACAGGCACGGCCTGAGGATTATCTGACCGGCCTGCCGGCTGCAGCGCTCGGCGAGGTCGTCTCGCTCGCCGCTGTCGGCACGCTCGAAGACAGCATTCTCGACGGCACACTCGCTGTGCGTGGCCGCGGTATCGCGCTCGACGGGGAGGGGGCGATCGACCTTGCTGACAACGCTTTCGAAGCGCTGCAGCTTCAGGCAATCCTGCTCGACAACCAGCTGTTCGGCCCCGGCCTCACGCTCGACAATGCGGTTGCGCGCGTCACGCTTGACGGCTCGTTCAGCAACCTCGCTGCGCCGGTCGAGCTGTCGATCGGTGAACTCAATGCCGGTGGCACCCGGCTGATCGGTATCGCCCAGCGCGGCACCGTCACTTACGACGGAACACGCTGGACTTTGCCGCTGGATGCCAGCGTCCGTCGGATCGTCAGCGGTAACGCCATCGCCGATCCGCGGCTGGTGAACGGCACGCTGCAGGGTACCCTCGTCCTCTCGGGCGACCGGCTGCTGTCGGACGATCTCGCGCTGCGCTTCCCCGGCCTCTGGGCCAATTTGACGTTGCGCGGCGACATCGCCCGCGGCGGCTATGCGCTGGCCGGCCCAGTCGAGGCGCGAGGCATCGCGCTCGAGAACCTCGGCACGATCGATGCCGGAGGCAAGATCCGCTTCATGATCGGCAACGGCGTCCCCTGGCGGCTCGCCGCCAACTTCACTGGCCGCATGCCGCGTGTAACCAATGCTACGCTCGCCAACGTCGCCGGCTCGAACATCCGCTTCGACGGCTCGGTCGTTCTCGGCGCCGGTCGGCCGATCGTCTTCGACAACACCCGCCTGCGCGCCAGCAAGCTCGCGCTGACGCTCGACGGTAGCATAGACGATGCCCGCACGACGCTGGCCGGCGCCGGCCGCCACGTCGATTATGGGGCTTTCACGGTCGAAGCGACCCTCGCCGATGACGGGCCGCGCGCCACGCTCGTCTTTGCCAGCCCGCTCCCGGCCGCGGGCCTGCAGGACGTGCGTGTCGCGCTTGAGCCTACTCCAGACGGCTTCCGTATCGAAACGGAAGGCCAATCGATGCTCGGCCCGTTCGACGGCGTGGTCAACTTGGTCATGCCCGCCGGCGGACCTGTACAGATCGGGATCGAGCGGCTCGATGTCTGGCGGACCTCGATCACCGGCGATTTGACGCTGGGTGAGGGCGCCATAGTCGGAGACCTGCGCCTGGCGGGTGGCGGCGTGAACGGCACCATCGCGCTGCTGCCGCGCAATGGCGGGCAGGGCTTCGATGTCGCGCTCACCGCCAACCAGGCAACGTTCCCCGGGCCCACTCCGATCGCGATCAACCAGGCGACGATCAACGCCAGCGGCTTCTTCGCCGACGGCAACTCGACAATAACCGGAACCGTTCGCGCTGCCGGCATCAATTACGGCACGCTGTTCATCGGTCGGCTCGCCGCCAATGCGGAAGTAATCAACGGAGAGGGCAGCTTCCAGGCCGCGCTCACCGGGCGCCGCGGCAGCCGCTTCAGCCTGCAACTCGCCGGCAATGTCGCTTCCGACCGCATCGCCGTCGCGGCTCGCGGCGAGTATGCTGGGCGCGACATCGTGATGCCGCGCCGCGCGGTCCTGCTCAAGACCGAGGACGGCGGCTGGGAACTGCAGAAGAGCCAGCTCAGCTTCGGCGACGGCTTCGTCATTGCCGAAGGCCGTTTCGGTGGTGAGGCGCCGGCGCAGGGCCGGGTCAGCCTCGCCCAGATGCCGCTGTCGCTGGTCGATCTCTTTGCCGGCGAGATGGGCCTCGGCGGGACGGTCTCGGGCATCATCGACTTCGGCACCGGACCTGGCGGCCAGCCGGTCGGCGAAGCGCGGGTCATGATCGACAATCTGACCCGTTCGGGGTTGGTCCTGTCCTCGCGGCCGATCGATCTGGCGCTGGTCGGGCGGCTCACTGCGAATCAACTGGCTGCTCGCTCGGTAATCCAGGACCAGGGACAAACGCGCGGCCGGTTGCAGGCTCGGATCAACATGCCCGCAGACGGCGCCTTCATGGACCGGATTTTTGCCGGCGACCTCTTCGCTCAACTGCGCTTCCAGGGCCCCGCGGACGCACTGTGGCGTCTCGCCGCGATCGACCTGATCGACATCACGGGCCAGGTCAACGTGGCCGCCGACGTGCGCGGCTCGCTCGCCAACCCACAAGTGCGCGGCTCGATGGCCGGGGACGCGCTGCGCGTGCAGAGCCAGCTCACCGGCACCGATCTGCGCCAGGTGCGCGCCCGCGGCAGCTTCTCCGGTTCGCGCCTCAACTTGACCAGCTTCGCCGGCACTGCACCCAACGGCGGCAGCGTCAGCGGCAGCGGCTACGTCGATCTGTCCGGCATGACCCCCGGTCGCGGCCCGCGGATGGACCTGCGGATGGCGATGCGCGACGCCGAAGTGATGGATCTTGCGACGATGGGTGCCACCGTCACCGGGCCGATGCGGATCGTCTCCAATGGCGTCGGCGGAACCATCGCCGGCCGGCTCCACGTCAACGAAGCGCGCTGGCAGCTCGGTGGTGCCTCCGGCCCCGAGCAATTGCCCACCATCCGCACGCGCGAGATCAATCTTCCGCCCGACATCGCGCCGCGCACCGCACCTGGGGCCGCCTGGCGCTTCCTGATCGACGCCAACGCGCCTGGCGGCGTCGAAGTGGATGGCATGGGCCTCGACAGCGAATGGAGTGCCGACATCGTCCTGCGCGGTACGACCGACAACCCCCGCATCGGTGGCGAAGCGCGCGTGGTCCCGCGGCAAGGCTTCTTCTCGTTCGCCGGGGTACGGTTCGAGATTACCCGCGGCGTGATCGACTTCGACGAGAACGTTCCGCCCGATCCGCGGATAGACATCCTCGCCGAGACCGAAGTGCAGGATCTCGACGTGGCGGTCACTGTGCGGGGCAATGCCAGCATGCCGGAAATCGCTTTCAGCTCGAATCCCGCGCTGCCGGAGGAAGAGCTGCTGGCGCGGATGCTGTTCGGCGACGGGATCACCAATCTCTCGGCCACGGACGCGCTCCAGCTCGGGGCGGCGGTCGCATCCCTGCGCGGCGGCGGCGGCATGGATCCGATCAACCGCCTGCGCCAGTCGATCGGGCTCGACCGCTTGCGCATCGAACCCGCCGACCCGGCGCTCGACCGCGGCACGGCGATCGCGCTTGGCAAGAACTTCGGCCGGCGGTTCTACGCCGAGGTGGTCACCGATGGGCGCGGCTACAACGCGACCGAACTCGAGTTCCGCGTCACCAGCTGGCTGTCCTTGCTGGCCAGCATCAACACTATCGGCCGTGGCAGCGCGGCGGCAGAATACAGCCGCGATTACTGAGCGCAGCCGGCTCATAGCGCTTCTCCCTCGGAGGAGCGGTACAACGCCTCTTCGGCGGCCCGCCGCCGCACCAGGCCGGGCATC
The DNA here is from genome assembly GCA_029265155.1 of Altererythrobacter sp. Classification (GTDB taxonomy): domain Bacteria; phylum Pseudomonadota; class Alphaproteobacteria; order Sphingomonadales; family Sphingomonadaceae; genus Croceibacterium_A. Next base: position 37,105 of record JAJUJV010000003.1, read on the forward strand.
ACGCGCCCGCCGGCGCGGGTCCACCGGGCGAATTCACGCGCCGCGCGGGCGAAGTCACCCTCGCGGTGGTGCCGGGTCAGCGTTGCTCTGGCGATCGCACCGGTATTGTAATGGAAGCTGATCAGCGCATCGAACTGCGCTTCGCTCGCCGGCGCTCCTTCTAGCGCCGCTTCGACTTCACCGGCGTAGCGGACAAGATCCACCCCCAGCAGCGCGTCCGCCTCATCCTGGGTGATCGTCTGGCCCGGCCGTACCGGCTTGCCGCCGATCCACGTCGTTCCCCAGCCGATCGTCCACGGCGCGCCGCCAGTGGCTGGATCGGGATAGGCTCTCAACCGGCACCCTTCGAACCGCTTGATCAGCACCAGGCCGCGTGGGCCAATGCGGCGCGATGGCGCCGTTGCTGAGGGAGACAACGTCGTGCGTTGCGCTCGATCGATCGCCTCGTCCAGCGCGGCCACTTCGGGCCGGCGGAATCCGCGCCCGAGCACCCGCCGTACCGCGTCGAAAATCAGCTTCCTGTCCATGAGAGCCTCTCTTGTTCCGAATCGAGGCTAACCTATTAGGCACAAGCATGCCTTGTAGGAAAATGTTTTCTGGTTACGGTAGTTGATTAGCGGCGATGGCGCCGGAACCGCCCACGGGCGTCGCGCCGATAGGTCAACCGCCGCGGCTTCAGGCCGAACCAGCTATGGATGATGCTGTCATCGCTTCGGCTGGATGGGGCAATCCGGTCCTCGTCGATCACTTGCCACGACTTGGCCAGCCACCGCCAGGCGATCGCGCCTAGCGCGAGAAGGGCGGCAATCGAACCGAGCAGGCCCACAGCCAGAAGCATGAGCGTTGAATAGGAGGCTGACTTCTCGGTCGCAATTGCGCGTTGGTGAGCCCCAGGCTCCGTCCCGCTTTGGCGCAGGGTCCAACAAGCCAGAAAAAAGGCGCCCGGATCGCTCCGGACGCCCGTTTCTCGTCGCGCTGATCGGCTGAATCAGGCGCTGTAATACATGTCGAACTCGACCGGACTCGGCGTGGTTTCCCAGCGCATCACCTCTTCCCACTTGATCTCGCAGTAGGCGTCGATCTGGTCCTTGGAGAACACGTCGCCCTTCAGCAGGAACTCGTAGTCGGCCTGCAGCGCTTCGATCGCCTCGCGCAAGCTGCCGCACACCGTCGGCACTTCCGCCAATTCCGCCGGCGGCAGATCGTAGAGGTTCTTGTCCATCGGCTCGCCCGGGTGGATCTTGTTCAGGATCCCGTCGAGGCCTGCCATCAGCAGCGAGGCATAGCACAAGTACGGGTTGGCCATCGCATCGGGGAAGCGGAACTCGACGCGCTTGGCCTTTTCGCCCGAACCATAGGGAATACGGCACGAGGCCGAGCGGTTGCGGGCCGAGTAGGCCAGCAGCACGGGTGCTTCATAGCCCGGCACCAGACGCTTGTAGCTGTTGGTGGACGGGTTGGTGAAAGCGTTGAGCGCCTTGGCATGCTTGATCACGCCGCCGATGAAGTACAGGCAGTTGTCCGACAGCCCGGCATAGCCGTTCCCGGCGAAAGTCGGTTTCCCGCCGTCCCAGATCGAGATGTGCGTGTGCATGCCGCTGCCGTTATCCTTGGCGATCGGCTTGGGCATGAAGGTGGCCGTCTTGCCGTACGCCTGGGCGACCATGTGTACGACGTACTTGTAGATCTGCATGCGGTCGGCGGTCTGGACGAGCGTGCCGAAGGTCAGGCCCAACTCGTGCTGCGCGGCCGCCACTTCGTGGTGGTGCTTGTCGCAGGGCAGGCCCATTTCCAGCATGGTGGTGACCATCTCGCCGCGGATGTCGACCGCGCTGTCGACCGGCGCGACCGGGAAATATCCGCCCTTGGCGCGCGGGCGGTGGCCGAGGTTTCCGCCTTCGAGTTCGGTGCCGGTGTTGGTCGGCAGCTCAATGTCGTCGATGCGATAGCCCGAACCGGCATAGGCGTCCTCGAAGCGGACATCGTCGAACATGAAGAACTCGGCTTCGGGTCCGACGTAGACGGTGTCGCCGATCCCGGTGGTCTTGAGGAAGGCCTCGGCGCGCTTGGCGGTCGAACGCGGATCGCGCGAATAGAGTTCGCCGGTCGAAGGCTCGACGATGTCGCACACCACGATCATCATCGGGGTGGCGCTGAACGGGTCCATCCACACTTCGCTGAGGTCGGGCTTCAGGATCATGTCGGACTCGTTGATCGTCTTCCAGCCGGCGATCGACGATCCGTCGAACATCAGGCCTTCCTCGAGCATGTCCTCGTCGATCACGCCCGGGGCCATCGTCAGGTGCTGCCACTTGCCCTTTGGGTCGGTGAAGCGGAGGTCGACCCACTCGATCTCCTCGTCCTTGATCCGCTTCACGATATCCGATGCGCTGGCCATTCTCGTCTTCCTTCTTGGTCCACCTGTCTACGGGGTGGGATTTCGTTCGTGTTGCCCCTCGCTAGAGGGTTCGGAGTGGTGAGCTTCCCGGCCGCCCGCGGCCGGTCGGTTAGATCGCGTCTTCGTCCTTCTCGCCGGTGCGGATGCGAAGCGCTGAATCGATCGTGGAAACGAAGATCTTGCCGTCGCCGATCCGGCCGGTCTGCGCCGCCGCGGCGATCGCCTCTACAACGGCTTCGGCCTGGGCATCGGGCACCACCACTTCCAGCTTCACCTTGGGCAGGAAGTCGACGACGTATTCGGCGCCGCGGTACAGTTCGGTATGACCCTTCTGCCGGCCGAAGCCTTTCGCTTCGGTCACGGTGATCCCCGACACACCGACTTCGTGGAGCGCTTCCTTCACCTCGTCGAGCTTGAACGGCTTGATGATGGCTTCGATCTTTTTCACGTGACCCCCTGGGGCTGGTCCGGACGCAGGTGCTCCGGACGGCTCTCACCATCCCCCGGCAACGTTCTTCCAAGAATCGTGCCAAGGCGCTGAGAGCACGCGTAGACAATCGCGAACCGGCCGAAAAGGCCGTTTCCTACCCCGGTCCACCCCCGAAATGGCCGTGCCACAGGGGCAGGTGCCCGGGGTGCCGGGTCGGCGTGGCGGAAAATCAGGCAGGGGCTGCCCAACAATCGGGCAGCTACAGTCTCAGGCCCGCCGTTTCCTCGACTCCGGCCATCAGGTTCAGCGATTGCACGGCGGCGCCGCTCGCCCCTTTGCCGAGGTTGTCGAGCACCGCCACCAGCCGCGCCTGACTGCCGTCGGCAGAGCCGAAGACATGGAGTTCCAGCGCGTCGCTTGGCTCGGTCGAGGTGCGCAGCAGCAGCTCGGCGCCCGGATCCTCTCCCATCCGCACCACGCGGCTGCCGGCGTAGAACGCGGCTAGCCCTTCGCGCAGAGAAGCAGGCCCGGCCGCCTTCGGCATAGCCGTCAGCGGCAGCGGCACTTCCACCACCATGCCGCGGTGTGCAGGCACGACCGCGGGCGAAAACAGCGGCGGCACAGCAAGGCCGCAGCGCTCCTGCATCTCGGGCACATGCTTATGGCCGAGTCCCAGCGCATAGCCGCGCCAGGCGATGTCGGTATCTTCTTCGAACCGGGCGATCAGCGCCTTGCCCCCGCCCGAGTACCCGGACACCGCGTTGCAGGTGTAGGGCCAGTCCGCCGGCAGCAGCCCTTCGCGCACCAGCGGCGCGATCAGCGCGATAAAACCGGTCGAATAACATCCGGGGTTGGAAACCCGCTCCGCCTCGGCGACGGCCTCGCGCCCGACCACTTCCGGAAAGCCGTAGACCCAACCCGGCGTCACCCGGTGCGCGGTCGAAGCGTCGATGACGCGCGTGCCGCTCGCCGGATCGATCAGCGTCACGGCCTCGCGCGCGGCGTCGTCGGGCAAGCACAGGATTGCGAAGTCGGCATCGTTAAGCGCCTCGCGCCGCGCTTGGGCATCCTTGCGCCGCGCTTCGTCCAGCGTCAGCAGCACGAACTCGCTGCGCCCGGCGAGCCGCTCCGCAATCTCCAGCCCGGTAGTACCCACCGCGCCGTCGATAAAAACCGTGTGCGTCATCAAGCCAGCGCCTCTAGCCGGTCAAGCTTCACGTACCCGACAGGACCTTCCAGCGACAGGCAGCCCCAGGCCCAGGTGCCGACGATATCGAGCACTTCGAAACTGTCTCCTTCGATCAGCGTGCAGAGCTCCTCGGCTCCTTCGCCGGGCGCCGACATCAGCGGGGCGCCGCCCGGCATGACCGCGCGCGGCTGCGGCACCGCGTAGTGCGGAACGAAGAACTTCCCGGCCAGGCCGATATGAGCCAAATCTCCGCGCAGCGGAGTGCGGCCGGGCTCGGCTTTGGGCTCGGGGCCGGACAGCGCGAAAGTCACGCCGCCTTTCAGCGTGTCCCGCTCGCTTTCGATTTCGCCCATGTCTTGCATGGCGCGCGCGTTAGACGCGCCGGGACAACGGAGCAAGCACCGCTCAGCCGAACCTTTCGCGCAGCACGTGCCATGCCGCTCTCAGGCCCAGCGCATCGCCGCCTTTCGGCCGCCCTGGCTTGCCAGCCGGACGCCACGCGAACGTGTCGAAATGCGCCCAATCGATGCCCTTCCCGACGAACTTGTCGAGGAACAGCGCCGCCACGCTCGCACCCGCAAAGGCGTTGGCGTGGGCGTTGTTGGTGTCGGCGATGTCCGACTTCAGCCACTCGCCGTAGGGTTCGTGCAGCGGAAGCCGCCAGCAGGGGTCGTCGTTGATCTTGCCGGCCCGCAGCAGCGCCTCGGCAGTCTCGTCGCGCCGGGCAAACAGCGCGGGAAGGTCGGGACCGACCGCCACCCGCGCGGCGCCGGTCAGCGTGGCGAAGTCGATCACCAGCTCGGGCTTCTCCTCGCTGGCGCGGGTCAGCGCGTCCGCCAGGATCAGCCGTCCTTCGGCGTCGGTGTTGCCAATCTCCACCGTCAGGCCTTGGCGGCTCTTCAGCACATCGCCAGGGCGGAAGGAGTTGCCTGCAATCGCATTCTCGACCGCCGGCACCAGGCAGTGCAGCCGCACCTTCAGCCCGGAGCCCATGATCAGGTCGGCCAGAGCCAGCGCATGCGCGGCGCCGCCCATGTCCTTTTTCATCAGCAGCATGCCGGCGGCGGGCTTGATATCGAGCCCACCCGAATCGAAGCACACACCTTTGCCGACGATCGCCACGACAGGGGCACTCTCGTCGCCCCAGGTCAGGTGCAGCAGGCGCGGCGCATGACTGCGCGCCGCCGCGCGTCCGACGGCGTGGACCATCGGATATTCGCGCTCCAGCGCTTCTCCCTTGGTCACTGCCAACGCCGCACCATGGAATTTGGCGAGCTTCTCGGCTTCCGCTTCCAGCGCTTCCGGGCCCATGTCCTCGGCCGGCGTGTTGACCAGGTCGCGCACCAGCGTCACCGCAGCCGCTTCGGCCAGCGCCGGCTCGATCCGCGCCGCCTCTCCGGTCAACAGCACGCGCGGTCCCGGCGCGTCCTTGTCCTCACGATAGCGGGTGAAGCGGTACTGCGCGGTCTGCCAGCCATGCAGCGCCGGCCCCGGCTCGCCATCGGCGCGGCGATAGGTTCCGGCGGGAAGCTGCTCGGCCAGCTTGGCCATGCACCAGCTCGACAGGTTCGTCGGATCCTTGACGCCGCCGACGGCGAACCACCCGTCGCCTTCAGGCACGATGGCGACCTGGTAGCCCGCGCCGGTGAACTTCTGCGCCGCCAGCGCCGCGCGCTGCGGCCCGCTCAGCTTGCGGGCGAATTCTTCGAAGCCGTCCTTGTTGATCAGGTGGATGGCGATCGCATCCTGTCCGCGGTCCGGTTGGATCAGTGGCTCTTTCATGGATTTGCCGCTTGCCCGTTCGCGCACGTTTTGGGAAGGCAGCCGCGATGAAACGGCTGATTTCGGTTTTCGCCCTGGTGGGCTTGGCGGCATGCGGAGCGGATAACAGCGATCCCGCGCCGCAACCGGTCGAATCGCCAAGCCCGGAAGTGACTCCAACGCCGTCGCCAACTCCTTCGGTGGCCAGCAACGGCGCCCGCTCGGTGGCCGAAGAGACCGACGATTTCTTGTTCGAGTATTCCTACCCGGCGGAAGCCGGCGTTATCCCTGAGCTCGCGACATTGCTCGACTTGTGGCTGGCACAGCGGCGTGAGGAACTGGCCAGGGACTCCGCCGAAGCGCGGCGCGAGGCGCGCTCCAACGGCTTCCCCTATAACAAGCACAGCTATACCGCCGAATGGAAGATCGTCGCCGAACTGCCGGACTGGCTCAGCCTTTCGGCCGATGTCGCCACTTACACCGGTGGTGCGCACGGCAATTACTGGGTCCAGGGCCTGGTATGGGACAAGAAGAACGAGGACGCGTTCGACGCCAAGCAGTTCTTCACTTCGCCGGCTGCCCTTTACGAGGCGGTCGAGGAGCGGTTCTGCGACGGCCTTGATCGCGAACGGTCCAAGCGCCGTGAAATCCCGGTCGAGGAATTCCCCGACGATCCCTTCGCCGAGTGTCCGGACATCGATGAGCTGGAGGTTCTGGTCGGCTCTTCCAACCGGCGCACCTTCAATCGCCTGACGCTTTACGCCGGGCCTTATGTGGCCGGACCTTACGTCGAAGGCGCGTATGAAGTGAACGTCAACGTGGACGCTGCCGTCCTGGAGACCATCAAGCCGGAATATCGAGAGGCGTTCAGCGCTCGCAATTGAGCGTTCCAACGCCTACATCCGCGCGATGACCGAATACCAGCACGTCACCGCCGACATGTCCGTCTATCGCGACGGCACGATCAAGCTCCACGGGCCCGAAGGCTTCGAAGGCATGCGCAAGGCAGGCCGCCTTGCCGCTGATATCCTCGATGCCATGCCGGAATGGGTCCGCCCGGGCGTGACGACCGAAGAGATCGACACAGCGGTACGCGAAATGATGCTCGACGCCGGCGCCGTCCCTGCCACGCTCGGCTATCGCGGCTACACGCACTCGTGCTGCATCTCGATCAACCACGTCGTGTGCCACGGCATCCCGTCGGCGAAGACGCTGAAAGACGGCGACATCGTCAACATCGACGTGACCCCGCTGCTCGACGGCTGGCACGGCGATTCCAGCCGCATGTACGTCGCAGGCGAACCTTCGGTGAAGGCGCGCCGCCTAATCGACGTGACCTACGAGTGCCTGATGCTCGGCATCGAGAAAGCCCGCCCCGGCGCGCGTCTTGGCGACATCGGCGCGGCGATCCAGGCTCATGCGGAGCAATACCGCTACGGCGTCGTCCGCGATTTCTGCGGCCACGGTCTCGGCCGGCTGTTCCACGACGCACCCGAAGTCGTCCACGCTGCCAAGGCCGGAACGGGCCCCGAGCTGCGCCCCGGCATGTTCATGACCATCGAACCGATGATCAACCTCGGCAAGCCGCACGTCAAAGTGCTCAGCGACGGCTGGACCGCGGTCACCCGCGACAAGAGCCTTTCGGCACAGTTCGAACACTCGATCGGCATTACCGAGGACGGCTGCGAGATCTTCACGCTCAGCCAAAAGGGCCTGCACAAGCCGCCTTACGCGTAAAGCGCACTGCGTCCTTACCCCTCGCGCGCGGCCCTTATCGCCGCTCCGCCGGCGAAAGGTGTGATCGCCACCAGCAGCAGACTGATCGCCGCGGTCAGCGCGATGCCGCCGCTTCCGCCGGTCGCCAGGGCTCCGGCGCCGAACACCAGCAGCGGCACGGCGAGCGGGATCAGCAGCAACCCGGCCAGCGCCGCGCCGCCGCGCATGCCGATGGTGAGCGCGGCGATGATGAGGCCGATCGCGGCGAGGCCCGGTGTCCCGGCGAGCAGTCCCAGTTCCACGGTGCGCAGCGTTTCGCTGTCGAGCCCCAGCAAGGCGGCAGCGGGCAGCGTTGCGAGCATCAAGGGAGGGCCGAAGCTCAGCCAGTGGGCGAGCAGGCGAACGGCCACCACCACTTCCTCGGCAATGCCGCGCAGGTATAGCTGGTCGAAGTACCCGCGTTCGATGTCGCGCGCCAGCAGCCGATCGAGCGGCAGGATCGCGGCGAGAAGCGCGGCCACCCAGATCACTCCGCCTCCGGTGCGCGCCAGCAGCTCCGGGTTGGGCCCGACGGCGAACGGATAGAGCATCGCCACGGCGATGAAGAATAGCACCGGCAGCAGCGTCGCGCCGCGCTGTCCGCTGCCGAACATCTGGGCCAGGTCGCGCCGGAGCAGCGCGGCAACGATCCTCACGGCGCGTAATCCCCGAGATGCAGCTTCGTCAGTCCCTGCACGTCGAACGGTTGGTGCGAGGCAATGACCGCAATGCCGCCGTCGGCAATATAGCCGCCGACCCGCGCCTGAAATTGCGCCGCCGCCTCGACGTCCAGGCCGTTGAGCGGCTCGTCGAGCAGCCACACGCCGGCCCGCCGGGCATTCGACTGCAGCACCGCGGCGCGTTTGCGTTGCCCGGTCGAGAGATAGCGCACGGGAACGTCTGCGAGGCGCTCGAGGCCCAGCGGCCTCAACTCCTCCGCGCGATAGCCGGCTCCGTCGATTCGGTTCCAGAACGCGAAAGCCTGACCCAGCGGTAAGTCGCTATCTAGCGGCAACCTCTCGTCGAGCAGCGCTACCTCGCCGTTGCGTTCTACCTTGCCCGCAAACGGCTGCAGCAGCCCGGCCAAAATACGCAGCAAGCTCGATTTACCGGTCCCGTTCGGACCCACGATCTGTAGCGCTTCGCCGCCGTTTAGGTCGAACGAGAGCCCGCGGAACAGCAGTCGGTCGCCGCGGCGGCAGGCGAGATCCGTCGCGGTGATGCGGGCGGGTTCCATGGCGGCGACGGTTAGGGCACAAGCGAGAGACCGACAAGCGGAGGAGAATTGCCATGGCCGTTCCGCAGCTCACCGATGCCGAGCGCGACGAGGCGCTTGGCAATCTGCCCGAATGGTCCCTGCGCGCCGACGGCCTCGCCATCGAGCGCGAGTTCCGGTTCAAGACCTTCAGCGAAGCCTGGGCGTTCATGAGCCGCGTGGCGCTGCTCGCGGAAAAGCAGGATCACCATCCGGAATGGTCCAACGTCTACAACCGGGTCGCGATCACGCTGACCACCCACGACGCGGGCGGGCTTTCGGAGCGGGACGTGACGATGGCGCGCGCCATCGACAAGTTCGCCGCGTGACGCGCGCCGCGCTCCTCCTGTCCGCGTTGCTCGCCGCTGCGCCCGTCGCGGCTCAGGAAAGTCCCGAATGGGCCGGCGTCTGGGAGGGCCGTGTCGGCACGCATCCGGTGCGGCTGTGCATCGATTCCCACGGCGGACCCGCACGCGGCGGGTATTACTATCTCTCGCGGCTCGAGCCGATCCCGATCACCGAGGAGGACGGCGAGGGCGGCTGGATCGAGAAGACGCCCGAGGGCGAGCCATCCGCCTTGTGGGAGTTCGTCGAGCAGACCGGTCAAGAGCTACGCGGCACCTGGCGGCAGGGATCGCGCAGCCTGCGCTTCGAACTCACACCGCTCGCCTGGACCGCCCCGGAATATGCCGGCCCGTGCAGCTCGGACGCTTTTCTCGGGCCGCGCATTGCCGGTGGCGAAGTGCTGACCCGTCCGGCCGAGCTCAATGGTTGGCGCTTCACCGAGCAGACATACCACCCCCCGGCGCACTTTGCCGAGGAAGATGGGGACCTAGAAAGCTTCACCTTCACGCCCGAGCAGCCCGGCGACGCCCGCATCCTGGCCGAGCTCGCCAAAGGCCTGCCTACGGGCGACTATCGCGACACATATCTGCAGTGCATGGGTGATACCATCGCGGTCCATGGCACCGACGGGAAGTACTGGACCCGCTCTCACCCCGAATTCGTCTCCGACGATTGGCTCACCACGATGGAGAGCTACGGGATGTACTGCGGCGGCGCGCACGGCGATCACGGCTTCTATCATCGCACGTTCGATCGCCT
>JAJUJV010000198.1 GCA_029265155.1 Altererythrobacter sp.
CAATTACGACGCCGCCAGCGGCCAGCGCAGCCGCGCGGGCTTTGACGCCTGCGAAGACTACCTGCTGCGTTACGAGCGGAGCTTGCAGGGTTACTCCAGCGCCTACCCTTACCCATCGGTGATGTGGGTGAAGGTGCCGATCGTCACCGATCGCCGATCCGACGATTAAGAACGCGGCAGGTCTGTAGCCGACGACCAGTGGGAGAGTCGCGCGGCGCGACTCCGCCTGGCGCAGGCCCGCAGCGCGAAGGGGCTAAATCGCCCCTCCGGTGAGGCGCTGACAGATCAGGTCGAGCTGGTCGAGCGTGCGATATCGGATCGTCACGGCGCCCGAACGCGGATCGGTATCGGCGGCGATCCTCACCGGCAGCCCAAGAATATCCTCAAGATGGCTTTGGACCGCCAGGATGTCCGCATCCTTGGCCGAATCGCGTCCCTCGCGCGCCTGGCGCCGGGTCTTGGCTGTCTCCGGACGGCGCGCGAGCTTCTCAACCTCACGCACCGAAAGCCGCTGATCGACAGCCCGCTGCGCGAGTTCCTCGGCGTCGGCATGACCGATCAGCGCCCGGCCATGGCCCATGTCGAGCCGGCCGGCGACGAGGTGATCGCGAACGGAGCGCGGCAGCGTCAGGAGGCGGAGGAAATTGGCGACGTGGCTGCGCGACTTGCCGACCAGTTGAGCCACTTCTGCATGGCTCATGTGGTGGGCGGTCGTCAGCCGCTGGTACGCGGTGGCTTCCTCCATTGGATTGAGATCTTCGCGCTGGATGTTCTCGACGAGCGCCAGTGCGGCGACGTCGCGCTCATCCAGTTCACGGATTAATGCAGGAATTTCATGTAGTTGCGCCTTCTGTGCGGCCCGCCAGCGGCGCTCCCCGGCGACCAGCTGGTAACGGCCCTCGCCCAGCGGGCGCACCACGATCGGCTGAATGACGCCGCGCTGCGAAATCGAATCCGCGAGCTCCTGCAGGGCTTCTTCGGCGAAATGGCGCCGCGGCTGGTCCGGATGCGGCTCGATCGCCGCAACGGGGAGGCTGGCCAGCCCGTCGGCTTGCGTAGAGGCAGGTGCCGACGCACTGCCGTCCTTCGGTGCAACAGCCAGCGGTTCCTCGCGCCGCACTTCGCCCAGCAGCGCGCCCAGCCCGCGGCCCAGCCCGCGCTTGGCCGCCGGACGCGCTTGGCTGGCTGTCGTGTCCTCAGAGCTCATGCGGCGACCCTTTCTTTCGGAATTCGGGCAATCAGCTCGCGCGCCAGCGCCATGTAGGCGCGGCTACCGGCGCACGAGTGATCGTAGATCAGCGCCGGAAGCCCATGGCTCGGGGCTTCCGACAAGCGCACGTTGCGCGGGATCACAGCGTCGAACACCAGCTTGCCGAGAATCTCGCGTACGTCTTCGGCCACCTGATCGGTCAGCCGATTGCGCCGGTCGAACATCGTCAGCACGATGCCGATGATCCCGAGCTCGGGGTTGAAGCGCTGCTGAACCTGCTCGACCGTCTGCAAGAGCTGGCTCAGCCCTTCGAGCGCAAAGAACTCGCACTGCAACGGCACCATCAGCGTGTCGGCCGCCGTCAACGCGTTCAACGTCAGCAGACCCAAAGACGGCGGGCAATCAATGAAACAGATGTCGTGGCCGCGGTGACCGCCCAGCCCATCCCGCAGCCGGGCGGCGCGCCCTTCCACGCCGACCAGTTCGACTTCCGCTCCGCTAAGATCAACAGTGGCCGGGACAAGATCCAACCCGGGGATGGATGTCGGAACAATGCATTGATCGAGCGGCGCCTGATCGACCAACAAGTCATAGCTGGAGAGATCGCGCTGCGCGGTACCAACGCCCAATCCGGTCGACGCATTTCCCTGAGGATCGAGGTCGATGAGAAGCGTTTTCCACCCCGTCGCCGCCATGGCCGTCGCGATATTGATGGCCGTGGTGGTCTTGCCCACCCCGCCTTTCTGATTGGCTATCGCGATCCGGATCATGACAAGTCTGGCACCCCTCTCCCCACCAGTATGCCGCCTCCCTCGTCCGTTTGCGAGTGTTCCACGTGGAACATCTGCTGGATCGAAAGCGGCTGCTCAGACAGTTCTTGCGCTGCCGAACGCCCTTTGGGCAACAGCCATACCGTAGCCTGTGTGGAAAACCGGGCGGACAAGTTCAGCAGCTTGCCCAGCGGAGCGAAGGCACGAGCGGTAATTACGCCTGCGGAGAAGCTATCCACACTTTCCAGACGCGCGCCCACAACAGAGCAGTTAGGAAGCGCCAACTCGTCAATCGCGCGGCGCAGCCACTCTACTCGGCGTTTGCGGGATTCAACGAGCACCATGGTCCGATCCGGCCGCAGCGCCGCTAACAACAGACCGGGAAAACCCGCTCCGCTTCCAAGATCCAGCCAAGCACCGTCTGTTTCACGTGGAACATGGTCGAGCAGCTGTGCGCTATCCGCGAAGTGGCGCTGCCAGACCGAGCTGAGGCTCGCAGCGGAGACGAGGTTCTGCTTCTGATTCTCTGCCGCAAGCAACCTGGCGAATTGCTCAAGCCGGGCCAGTCCGTCACTATCCGCGCGTGCCGCGCAGAAGTCTCGCGCGTCTTCTTCGGAACCAATCATGCCACGGTCGCCTGCCGTCGCGCGAAGACCAGAACGGCCGCCAATGCGGCCGGAGTCACCCCCCTCACCCGGCCGGCTGCCGCCAGGTCGTTCGGCTGCGCTGTTGTGAGCCGCTCCACCATCTCGTTGGAGAGGCCGGGGACTTCCCGGTACGGGAAGTTCGGCCCCAGGCAAACGCTCTCGCTTGCG
>JAJUJV010000059.1 GCA_029265155.1 Altererythrobacter sp.
ACGGTGCCGACGGACCGCTACAACTTCTTGGCCCGCGGCAACTTCGAGATCAATGACTGGATAGGAATATTTGGGCAAGGGCTGTTTAGCAACAGCAGCACATACACTCAGCTCGAGGCGAGTACGGCGGGCGATCTATTTATCCCTTGGGGTAGCGATAAGTATACGGGTGAGGTTCCCGGCGCATTTCCGACAAGTGCTGTCTACCAAAATCCGAACGTTCCCTCAGCTGTTATTGCTACTCAAAGCGTCGTAGACGGGCAGATCGTTACATCCTACGCTCCAAACCCGGCGTTTAATAATATTTACCAAGGTATCCTGCCGTGCGCGACGCCGACTAGTCCCGGCTACAATCCTACTGGCTGTACCAATACCGAAGTGTTCCAGATGGTGGTGCCTGACAGCATCCAGCAGTTGCTGAACGCGCGCGCGAACCCGAATGCCCGTGTCCAACTCGCCGGACCACTACCCAACCCGCGCCAGAGTTATCAGGACGTAACGACGTATACTCTGGTCGCTGGCTTCGAGGGTGCCGTCCCGGGTACCGACTGGACTTGGGAAGCGTTCGTCAATCACGGAAGCGCCCGCACGGTTAGCCGTCAGACGGGATATTATTCTCTGAACCGTCTAAGAGCTGTGGTCACGGCTCCTAACTTTGGCCAGAACTTCAGCGGCACCGGGAACCCGTACGGCAACGGCGCCAGCGCCACGACTGGAACCTGCACAAGCGGCCTGAATTTCTTCGGTGGTTACGAAGGAATCACTCAAGATTGCCGCGAGGCAATTGCGGAAGACAACACCAGCATTGGCACCTCGCGGCAAACCATTGTCGAGGCTAACCTGCAGGGCGGATTGTTCGAGATTCCCTGGGCTGATGATCAGCTTCGCTTCGCAGCTGGCGCCAGCTATCGTGAGCTACGCTACGAGTTCGTTCCGGCTGCTGGTGCCTCTGCTGGTCGGGAGTTCCAAGACAACATCATTGGTGGACCGTTCAATACCATCATGGAGAACACCGGGATTGACGCCCGGGAAGTTTACGGCGAGCTGCTCATTCCAGTTCTCGCTGATCTGCCGTTCGTGCAGCGCTTGAACCTCGAGGTCGGCGGTCGCATCTCAAAGTACAGCCCGGGCGGTACCAGCTACACCTACAAGGTTCTTGCAGACTGGGAGGTCACTCCATGGCTGCGGTTCCGTGGCGGCTATAACCGGGCGGAACGTACGCCCAACATTGCCGAACAAATGCTTGAGCGGCAAACGGGCATCTCAATCGATCCCGTGGGAGATGGCTGCTCGACGCGCAGCGGCAATACCTTCTCCGCAAATCCGGAAACTAACACCACCAACGCTCTGGACGTTCAGGCGATGTGCCTGGAGCTCATGGCACGCGACAACAACGGCATATATGCACCCATAGTCAATCCTGACGGAACTCCAAACGCAAACAGCTACTACAATCCTGCCGATGCGCAAACGCGCCAGCCTACTGGCGGAGGCTTTTCGTTCGCTCCTCGCGTAGGAAACGCAGTTTACATACGAGACTACAATCCGGCTGCCACGCTGCTGAAATCAGAGAAGGCAGACACTTGGACCGTTGGTGCTGTTATCCGGTCCCCTTTCAACAGCGGCCCATTCTCGCGTCTCAACCTAACTGTCGATTACTTCAACATCACGATCAACGATCCAATTTCAGTGATCGGCGCCGGCGCGCAGCTGCTACGCTGCATCAGCCCCAACTACAATCCAGCCGCCGAAGGCGTTGCGCAAGGTGCCACAAGTGCGGCCGATCTAAACAACCCCGAGATCCGCGCCCGGGCACAGGCAGCAATCAACAATCCTTCGTCAACCTGCGCTGACGTGTTTCGTTTCCGCAGCGACGGGGTAGGCGGCGAAACCGGCGGATTCCGGAGCAGCGATGTGATCGGCACCTACGGAAATGAAGGCCAGATCAAATTGGCTGGAATCGACGCCAATCTGAACTGGAGCATGCCTGCCGGCCCCGGCCGGGTCTCTGTCAACGTCAATGGAAGCTACACACTGAAATCTGCAATCCGGGCATTCGATGGACAGCCTTTGATCGACTATACTGGCACCACAGGGACGGGCGCACTGGGTGTGAGCACGGGTTCATCCTTTAAGTATCGTCTGTTCAGCGTCCTCGGCTACACTTGGGGCCCGGCTTCTGTATCGTTCCAGTGGCAGCATATTCCTGCAACCGAGGATGGCGGCGAAGCGCAGTTCCTCAATGGTCTTGCACCCGCGGGTACGGACAACAGCGGCTTGCCAGCGTACAATCTGTTTCATCTGAACGCGAGCTTCCAGGTAAATGACTCGGTGCGCTTGAGGTTTGGTGCTGATAACGTGTTCAATATCAAGCCTCCTATTACTGGCATTGATACTGATATCGACCGCTCGCTTGGTGAGCTCCCAGGCGGTAACTATAGCCTGTTTCATGACGTGCAGGGGCGACGCTTCTCGTTTGGTGCAAACATAAGCTTCTGACAGTAAACAGTGGCAGGGGTCTCGAACCTGCCGAGAGGACGAATATGATGCGCAAAAACCTCGCTTACCTGCACTTCGCCTCGCTTGTTACAGCGACCATTCTGGCTTCATCGGCAACACACGCTGTCGCGCAGGAAAGCCATTCGCATGGCCATGTCGACACTGGTGCAAGCCCTGCACGTGAAGTTCTTACCCAGGTGCGCTGGTCCGATCCAGCCGCCTGGCCCGAGGGCAAGGTGCCGGCCGCCGGCGATGCGGTGACGATCCCCCGGGGCACCGAAGTCGTTCTCGATACCGATGCCAAGGGTCTGCGCAGTCTCACCGTGGACGGCAAGCTCACGTTCGCAAACGACCGCGACCTCAACCTTGAGACCGAGTGGATCTACCTACGTGGCGGCGAGCTTGAGATTGGAACCGAAGACAAGCCGTACACCCGCAAAGCTGTGATCACGCTGACCGACAAGTTCCCCGGCGAAGACGTGAATACGATGGGCGACCGCGGCATCATGCTGATGCGCGGTAAGCTAAGCCTCCATGGAGAGCGCGAGCACACCTGGAGCAAGCTGTCGAAGACCGCAGAGAAAGGCAGCACCCAGATCGAGGTGCTCGATGCCTCGGGTTGGCGCCAGGGCGACGAGATCGTGCTGGCCTCGACCGACTTCGATCCGCGGCAGGCCGAGAAACGCACGATCACTGCCGTTCAAGGCAACACGATCACGCTCGATCGCCCGCTCGAGTACATGCACTTCGGCCAGATCACCTTCGGGGTCGACCAGCGCGGCGAAGTGGGGCTGCTCACCCGCAACATCCGCATCCAGGCTTCCGACGATGCCGAGCAGAGCTACTTCGGCGGGCACATCATGGCGATGGCGCAATCCGACGTGAAGATCTCAGGGGTCGAGCTCTACCGGATGGGCCAGCACCTGCAGCTCGCCCGCTATCCGATGCACTGGCACCTAACCGGCGATGCCGCGGGACAGTACATCAAGAACTCGGCCATCCACAACACTTACAGCCGCTGCGTGACCGTCCACGGCACCGACAACGCGCTGGTCGAGAACAACGTCACCTACAACACCGTCGGTCACTGCTTCTTCCTCGAGGACGGCGTCGAAACCGGCAACCGGTTCGTCCGAAATCTCGGCATTCAGACGAAGTGCCATCCGACATTGGATTGTGTGCCCACTAACTTAGCACCGGGCGGTTCTCCACCAGGATCGGCACAAGCGGGCCAACGCTCCGACCAGGTGCTGATCCCTTCGGATAACACCGTCTCGACATATTGGATCACCAATCCCAACAACCATTTTATCGATAACGTTGCCGCTGGTTCAGATCAGATCGGATTTTGGTTCGCCTTGTCGGAGCACCCGACCGGCGAGTTCCTGAATACAGAGGTTGGTCGGAACACATGGCCGCGCCGTACCCCCGTCGGAGAGTTTAGGGGCAACGTCGCGCATTCGAATTTCGATGGGATGATGTTCGACCGTGGGCAGGCGCCCGATCTCACATTTAGCGTGGTAGGCAGCAACTATCATACCGCTCGCGTGAACCCTGCTGATCCAGACAGCGAGCGCATCGTGTCGCTCTTTGAAGATTTTACCGCCTACAAGAACCGGCATGGGGCAATTTGGGGCCGAGGCAAGCTTCACTTGTTCAAAGGCCTGAAGCTCGCTGACAATGCTATTGGGTTCACACATGCGGCCGGAGATCTTGCGTCTCCTGCATATTCGTCGAAGGTAGTTGACTCGCTCTTTGTCGGTGAGAGCGACAACATCGGAAATCCACGGCGACCAGAAGAGATCGCTTACGGGCGCAGCCTGCCTCAGGAGCGAGCAGATTATCCAATCCGGGGCTACGAGTACTATGACTTCAGACAAGAGGTCGAAAATGTGAAATTCGTGAATTTCGAACCCAATGATACTCGTGGCGCCGGAGCGATATCGTACCTCATGTATACGAGTTTTGGTATAAGCACCGAAAACTCGGTGGAGGGCCTGACGTTTGAGAACTCGATGCCGGTACACTTCCCCGAGGTAGAGCGGAAATGGTCGTCAGATTTTGGAAGTCGGTCTGGATGGGCCGGAGCGGTCTTCCACGATAAGGATGGGTCGGTCGGAGGCGTGCCCAACTCCTATATCGTCATTGATAATGGTATCGCCTCAGACGAAGAAGCTTGTGAAATCAAGCCTCTCTGGAACGCTGCCGTATGCCGCGGGGACTTTGGTCGCGTCAGCGTAGGGCCTGTAGGTGGTCCGGGCGGCCCTGGTGGATTCGCTGGGTTTGGAGCTGCAGGCGGCGGCGGTGCTGGAGGTCCGGGCGGACCCGGAGCTTCCGGTCCAGGGAACCGGCCAGCTCCAGAACCGATCATCTTGAGCCGGAATGGCAGAGAGTTTGAGTACGCTGGTGAGACTACGATACGCAGCGGAGCGGAAGTCAGGGTGGACACGGCGAGGGATGCTGTATCGCTTGCTCTTAGAGAGATGGACGAAGGTTCGTCGGTGATTTTTCAGCTCCCTGGTTTCACAAGCGCAAATACCGGAGTGGAGCAAAGAAGCCTTACTGCACTGCGTAACGCAACTAATACCTCGTACTATCGTGATGGTGACGCATTGTGGGTCAAACTTGTGACAAGTAACAACACAAGTTCTGGAGGCCCCGGACCCGGGCTTGGGCCACGAACCAGCATCGAAGTTCGGCGATAGCAGGGGGCGGTAAGTGACGAGGCGTTGCAGCCATCAGCGGTTCGGCAACGCCTCGCCAAAACAGAACCTGGAAAGAGAAACAGCCATGTCGACTGGATTGTGCCGGACAATTTCTGCCGTCGCTGCCGCCGCGGCACTCGCCAACCCCGGGCAAGCAATGGCACAACAGAACTCAGAAGCGCTTGTGCAGATCATGCGTGACTGTGCGACGATCGAGATCCCTGCGGATCGCTTTGCGTGTTACGATAACAACTTCCGCGATTCCGGCGCCAGCGAGGTCGCTCCCGCTCCAGATGTCAGCGTACCCACCACACAATCCCGCGACATGCCAAGTACCGAAAGTAAAGCATCGCGCGACGGACAAGAGCTCTCACAGGTGCTGTCTACTCGCGCCGCGCCTGATGCCGTAATCTCAGACGCCACACTACCTGTTGTGGCGGTTGCCGAAAGAGCACCGGGTACGTACCTTGTGACGCTGGAGGGTGGCGCACAGTGGGAGTTCGCAGATAGCATGGGGACCGCCTACAATCCCCCGCAGCGCGGCTCCGAAGCGCAGATCCTGCCAGGGACTTTAGGCGGCCATAGGTTGCGCATTGATGGTCAACGACCCGTGCGAGTTCGACGTGTGAACTAGACGTCCCTTGGCGAACATGCGGACACACCACTGCTAAGGCCGACGCCAGCCTACAAAGACCAATCTTGCTCTGCCGCTTTAGAGGCTAGAGTACCGTAAAAACACCGCAAAGCGCTAATTTATGATTTCGATGCGATTGCTTGTAGCTTCTTTCGAAGCCATTGGAGTGCAGCGTCATTTGTTCTAGCGGTGTGGTACTGCACCATCTCGCGCATCACAGGTAGGTCGACAGGGGGGGCGGCGATCGCCAGGGAGAGGCGAGGCGCCACCAGCTTCGCCAGCCGTTCATGCATCAGAGCAAGCCGCTGAGTGCCAGGAAGCAGCCATGGCGCCTGGATGAATGACGGGGCGGTCACTTCGATGCGCCGTCGCTCACCATACGTACGCAGGGCACTTTCTATAAATGTGTCGCGCCCCGAAATCCGTACCGCTACATGGCCACAAGCGAAGAAGTCCTGCTCGGTCAGCGCGTCCTGCATCACCGGATTGCCGGACCAGCCCACGACGACGTGGCGCTCCTCGAACAGGAGTTCCCGCGGATGGTCGGGCGCCATGAAATCCTCTGGGGTCAACAGGAGATCGAGGTCGCCGTTGCCCAGCCGTTCGCTGCTGCCTGCGGTCGGGAGGGTCAGGTCGAGACGAATACCCGGGGCCTCGCGTGCCAGCACCGCCAGCAGCGGAACGAGAAGCACCGTGGTAATATAGTCGGAGGCTTCGATCTGAAACCGGCGAGTGGAGGTGCGGGGGTCGAATGCCGAGCTGGCGGAGATAAGGCTGCGAAGCTGAGCGATGGCATCGGCGACTTGCGGCGCCAGCCGGAGCGCGTGCGGCGTCGGGATCATCTTCTTGCCATGCTGTACGAGGATCTCGTCCTGCATCGCCTCGCGTAGGCGCTTCAACGCGGCGCTCGTCGCAGACTGGGTGAGATTCAAGCGCCGCGCGGCGCGGGTAACGCTGCGCTCCTCGACCAGGATGTCGAAAGCGATCAGAAGGTTTAGGTCGAAGTTGTCGAGCCGCATGAATCATCGATACCATCGATGGATATCTACAAGAACAAAAAATTAGACTGATGCAACGTTCAGTGCGAACTCAGTCGGAATGCTCGTCGACAAAGAACGAGCTGTCGACCGGGAGATCATGATGCCGACACGTCTACTCGTTACCACCGGGCTCTCGCTGATGCTGATGACCCAAGCAGCGAACGCGCAGTCAGATGGCAACGACGACCGGGCCGATGCGGCTGTCGAGGAACGGTCGGGCTTGGAAGTGATCACCGTCACAGCACAGCGGCGCGAAGAGAGCTTGCAGGATGCGGCGATCCCGCTGAACGCTGCAAGCGGCGAGGACCTCGCTCGTGCCGGTGTTGTCGATGCTACGCAGCTCAACAAAGTAGCACCGGCGCTTTACGTGCCCGAAGCGGGCGGCGCGAACGTCGGATACTTTATCCGCGGCGTCGGCAACTTCGCCAACAACGGCTACACGAACCCCGCGGTCGCCTTCAATCTTGACGGTGTTTACATCGGCCGTCCCTCATCGACCGTAGCCTCGTTCCTCGACGTTAATCGCGTAGAGATCCTCAAAGGCCCGCAAGGTACGCTCTATGGCCGCAATGCTACCGGCGGCGCGGTAAACGTCATTCCGAACGCGCCGCGGATAGGCATTCTCGAAGGCAGCGTCAGCGCCCAATACGGAAACTACGACGCGCTGGAGTTCACAGGTGTCCTTAATCTTCCCGTTGGTGACCGGGTCGCTGCGCGCGTCGCCGGAGCTTACTCGGAGCGTGACGGGTACTACTCCGACGGCACCGGTGCCACTGAAGACCTTGCGCTGCGGGGCCAGCTGCTGTTCGATATCTCGCCCGACGTCGACCTCCGGCTTTCGGCCGATTATTCGACCCAGAAAGGGACCGGCCCTGGACTGAACATAGACGGTGTCTACACTTTCGCGCCATTCACCCCCACAGCCACGGTTCCGAACTGGCAGTTCGTCGCAGCTCCTGACAATGTCCGGGAACCTTTTACCGGGCTGCACGCGCCGCAAACGCTTGCCTTCATCCATGGCAACGCCACTGCGGCGCCGTTGTACTCGCCGGTCGAAGGCTATGCCTATCCGGCACGCGACGACGAATACTGGGGCCTAAACGCCGAGCTCAACGTTGATCTGGGTGGAGTGGATCTAGTTGTCATTCCCGCGTACCGACGCTCGGAACTGAACAACCAGTTCAATGGTGCACCGTTCAAGGCGGCGCTCAACCAGGACGTGGCTGAACAATACAGCGTGGAGGGCCGTCTCTCGGGCAACGCCGGGCCGCTCGAGTGGCTGGTCGGCGCCTACTACTTCGACGAGAAGGTTGAAGGGGTGAACTCTTACAACCAGTTCGCCACCGTATCCTTTCAGGACTTCGCAACCAGCACCGAGTCCATCGCGGTGTTCGGCCGAGCGAGCTTCAGCGTAACCGACGATCTCAGGCTTGTCGGCGGCATCCGCTACACGGACGAGAACCGCTCGATCGACGCGCTGTCGATCGCGGTCACGGGAGTGTGCTTGATCGAACCGCCCTTCGGCTCACCGAGCTGCCCGCAGGTTCCGACGGTACCAGTTGGCCTCACCCTCATGGACTCGCTGCAGCAACTCGATCCTGCACTGTTCCCGGCGGCTTCGCCGATAACCGGCCCTGCGCCCTACGGTGCGTTCCCCTACGGTCCGTTCGGAATGACAGGCCCTCAGGCTTTGATGATCATCAGCCCCACGCCGATCGATCGAAGGGCCGGAGACGACGAGATCACCTGGCGCGCGGCGCTTGAGTACGATGTGACCCCGGACAACCTGCTCTATGCGAGTTTCGAAACGGGTTTCCGCGCTGGTGGGTTCAACCTCACCTTCGGGCAGGAAGAGTACGCACCCGAATACATCGACGCTTACACGATCGGCTCGAAGAACAGCTTCTTCGACAACCGCCTTCAGCTCAACGCGGAGGTTTTCTACTGGAAGTACGAAGGGCAGCAACTCGCGGCGCTCGGTGTAGATGACCGGGGGAACAACTCGTTCTACACTCGCAACGTTGGTGAATCCTCGATCAAGGGTGCGGAAGTCGACTTCCAGTTCCTCGCCACCGACACCACGCTGATCCGCGGCGGCGTCCAGTATCTTGACGCGACTTACGATACGTTCGTCTACGATCAGGTCGACCTTTCAGATGCAGGCGATCCGCCGAACTTCCTCACTCCGGTGACCGGTTGCGATTATGCGCAGAACATGGCTCCGACACGGTCCTTCACCATCGACTGTTCTGGCAAGCCCGCCCTCAACGCGCCGGACTGGACGATCAACCTTGGCGTTCAGCAGACTTTCGAAATGCGTGATGCAGAGCTGATTGCCTCGGTCGACGGTCGCTATCGTAGCGACAGGGTGATCGGCTTTGGCTACCTGCCTACGGGTAACAGCGGCGACGATTTGACCATCGATGCCAGCCTTTCGTTCGTGCCTTATGATCGCGGCTTCACAGCGACTGTGTTTGTCCGCAACCTGACCAACGAAGCAATGCGCTCGCTCTATCAGGTTGGTGCGGCGAACGTGGCTGGGGTGACGCTGGAGCCGCCGCGCACTTACGGCATTCGGCTCGGGTACAAGTTCTAAGCGATGCAGAACCTCGACATTCTCGTGATCGGTGGCGGCATTGGCGGCCTGACCGCCGCCATCGCCCTGCGCCGTAAGGGCCACCGCGTCACGATCATTGAGAAAGATCCTGATTGGTCGGTCTACGGCGTCGGGATCATCCAGCAGGGCAACGTTATCCGCGCAATGGACCAGCTCGGCCTGCTGCAGGCCTATATCTCGGCTGGCGTGCCTTTCGACAAGGTCGCGGTCCACATGCCAGACGGCACATTGGTCGCCGAGGTCCCTTCGCCGCGGCTCGCTGAGGGATACCCAGCAAACCTCGGGATCAGTCGCCCCGCGCTCCACAAAGTGCTCGGCGACAGCGCGATCTCGGCTGGGGCAGATGTACGCTTGGGAGTGACTGCCACCGACATTCGCGACGACGGCGACGCAGTCCAAGTCGGTTTCTCCGACGGCACCACCGGCCGGTACGACATCGTGGTCGGCGCTGACGGTGTCTATTCCGACACTCGCAACGCCATCATGCCCGACGCGCCGCAACCCGAGTTCACCGGCCAATCCGTCTGGCGCTACAACTTCCCGCGACCGGCCGACCTAGATGCGCTGCATGTCTATAACGGGCCGACCGGAATCGGCCTCGTCCCGATCAGCCGCGAGCTGATGTACATGTACGTGACCACGCCGGAGCCCGGGAACCCCTTCTACCCGAAGGCGGGCCTTGCCGCCGCAATGCGCACGAAGCTTGCGAATGCCGCTCCTCAAATCCGCGCGATGGCCGAGCAGATCACCGACGATGACGGCGTCGTCTATCGCCCACTCGAGACGATCATGCTCGATGGCCCCTGGCATCGCGGGCGCGTGGTGCTGCTGGGCGACGCGGTCCACGCAACCACGCCGCACTTGGGCCAGGGCGCAGGGATGGCTGTGGAGGACGGGATCGTACTCGCTGAGGAACTGGAGCGGCACGCAACGCCGGATGCGGCTTTCGAGGCCTATGAGGAGCGACGTCTGGAGCGCTGCCGCTACATCGTCGAGCGCTCATTGGCGATCTGCAACGGGCAGCTCGGCAAGGGGCCCCCGGTCGACAATGCCCGTGCAACGGCAGAAATGTTCGAGCGCGTCGCGCAACCGATCTGATCGATGACAAGGAAACCATGATGAGCCGAGTGACCGAAATCCGCTATGTCGGCTACGGCGTTCAGGACTTCGACACCGAGCGGGCCTTCTACGCCAACGACTGGGGCCTGGTCGAAGTCGCGCGAACCGATGAAATGGCCTGGTTCAAGACTCATGGCCATGATGAGCATCATGTCGTTCGCCTCCACAAGGCGGAGCAGAACTGCATTGAAGTCATCGCTCTGGCTGCGGAAACCCGCGCCGATGTCGATGCGCTTCAGACGCGCGTCACCGAAGCGGGGTGTCGGATCGTGCACGAAGCGCGCGAGCTCGACGCGCCGGGCGGCGGCTACGGCTTCCGCTTCTTCTCGCCTGACGGGCTGCCGTTCGAGGTCTCTGCCGATGTCACTCGGCTCGACAAGCGAGCTATGGAGCGCTGGGAAGGCATGCCGGTTCGCATCAGCCACATCGTGCTGCACTCGCCCGACCATCAGGCGGCGGTGAAGTTCTTCTGCGACGTGCTCGGCTTCCGCGTCTCCGACTGGCTGGGCGATTTCATGTGCTTCCTGCGCTGCAATTCGGCGCATCATCGCATTGCGCTGCTGCCCGGACCGGCCTGCCTCAACCACGTCGCCTATGACATGCTGACGGTTGACGACATGTTCCGCGGGATCAGTCGCCTACGCAAGCAAGGCACAGACATACTTTGGGGGCCGGGCCGCCACACTGCGGGTGACAATACCTTCAGTTACTTCTGTACGCCGAATGGTTTTGCCGTCGAATATACCAGCGAGATGGAAGAGGTCGATTTCGAGACGCACGAAGGCAAGGTTCACGAACCTGCGCCCGGGGTGATGGACCAGTGGGGGATCGGCGTCGGGGGGCCTCAGACTATGCCCAAGCCCGCGCCCGACCCGTGCCTGTTCACGCCGGCGGAGGTCTGACCGGTGGCGCTCTTCGAATACTTCCCGAACTACATCTGGAACCTCTCGGTCGCCATCGCGATGGAGAGTGGCGGGCGCATCGGCGAGATCGTCGACATGTGCGAGCCGATCCGCAAGGCGGCCGAGAACGGCGACGCCGCCACGCCCGATTTCATGCGCCGCTGGGCCGGCAAAGGGCGCGAGCTTCTCGAGCTTGCGGCAGAGGACGAAGCCAAGAGGCGGAACTACTCGGCATCGAACAAGCTGGAGCGCGCTTCGCTTTACCTGTTCGTGGCCGAGCGGATGCAGGCCCACGGCAGCGAAGGGCGCAAGGAAACCTACGCGCTGGCACGCGATGCCTTCGATCGCTCGACCCGGCTTGGCGGCATCAACCGCCAGCGCGTGGAAATTCCCCTCGAAAGCGGCACGATGCCGGCGCTGTTGACGCGGGCGCCCGGAGACGGGCCGCGGCCCTGTGTCGTCTATTGCAACGGTCTCGATAGCTGCAAGGAGCTGCTTTACTGGACCAAGCTGCCGGAGGAACTGGCCCGGCGCGGCGTTTCGACCTTGTGCGTTGATCAGCCCGGCTCAGGCGAGGCCCTGCGGCTCCAGGGTCTGCCGGTGGACCCTCATTCAGAAAGCTGGGCATCCAAGGCCGTCGACTGGCTCGAGGGGCAGCCGGATATCGACGCCACGCGCATCGGTATGACGGGTATTTCGCTCGGCGGCCACTTCGCACCGCGAGCGGTCGCGTACGAACCCCGCTTTGCGAGCGGCGCCGTGTGGGGCGCGAACCACAATTGGCGAGAAGTGCAGGACAAGCGCATTGCCCGGGAAGGGGAGAACCCGGTGCCGCACTATTGGGAGCACGTGTTCTGGGCTTTCGGCGCGAAGGACATGGAGGACTTCCTCGAGAAGTCGCAGAACATGAACCTCAACGGCCACATGGACCGGATCAAGGTTCCGTTCCTGGTCACCCACGGAGCGCGCGACCGTCAGATCAGCGTTGATTATGCCGACGATCTCTACAACCAGCTTGTCAATTCGCCGCGGCGTGAGAAGGTAATCTTCACCGAGCGCGAAGGCGGCGTGGAGCACGTGGGCGCCGATAACATGAGCTACGCGCGCGACCTGCTCGCCGACTGGTTTGCAGAGACCCTTGACGGATGGACACTGGAGAATGGCCGCCGATGACCCAAGCACCCGTCCGCCGGATTGTCACCGGACACGACGCCGCAGGCAAAGCGGTAATTCAGGAGGATGGTCCGGCTCCCCGCGTGCAGCGCATCGGTGGCGAGACAGGGC
>JAJUJV010000038.1 GCA_029265155.1 Altererythrobacter sp.
CCGGCCCCCTCATCCTTCTTCAGGCGTTCGCAAGTTTGCGGTTCTTGAGATCGATGAGCCGCCCCATGTTGCGGAGCGACGACAGCACGAAGACCGCCAAGCGCAGGAAGCCAGCGCGGTGCAGCCGGTCGAGCGCAGCGCCGTCCAGGCCGGCGAACTTCTCCTCGTTGAGCGCATGGAACCTGGTGAGGTGATATTCCTGTTCGTCGCTAAGCTTCACGTCGGCGGTGACCTTTTCGACCAGCTCCAGCTCCTGGAACGCGGCGAACATCGCACGTTGGACGTTCGCGCCGGTGTGGAGCATCTTTAGCGCCCTGGACACGCGATCGAGCGCGGGCGCGTGGCCGCCATGAGGCAGGAACAGCGGTTCGCCCTCTTCACGCCCGATGCGGGGATCATCGAGATCGACATGGATGAGCGGCTGGCGGCGCGCCTCGTCGTCCGACGTCTGTTCCTGTACGTCGATGAGAAACGGGCCTCGCCGCTGTACGGCGGGCACGTACCGAGTCGTCCAGCCACTCTCGCCGAGGAACAGGTTCTCTCCGCGGTCGAGGCCCAGCAATACCACACAATGGTATTCGCCCTGCTCGTCCTGTCGGAAGAAGATCGGATACTCGCGCTGTGCCTCCTCAAACTCGGTGGGAAAGATCAGCATCTGATTGACGCTATCGCCGAACTCCGGGCCCCAGCGCGAGGCGAGCTTCAAGTCATGATGCTCGACGTTGCTCAGCAATACGCGGTTAGCCATCTCTTCTTCCAAAACGCGGCCTAAGGGTAGCTTAAGCCCATCGTCGCCTTTGAAAAAGGCCGCTGCCGAAGCAGTGGCCTTTTCCTTGCTCTGGCTGAGCCTTTGCAGCTTAGAAGCGGTAGCGGGCACCCAGTAGGAAGCGGGGTTTCAGCTCGGTGGCGGACCAGAGCTGCCTTTCCGAGCGACCATAAGTCCGGATCGGCTCGCTGAGTATGTTAATCGCTTCGAGCGACAGCGCGATCTGGTCGTTCAGATCATAGCCGATGCTCGCGTCCAACGTTCCGAAAGAATCGACAAACACTGGGTTGCGAGTTGCACCGCGGTTGATGCCCGCCAGGAACTTGTCGCGCCAGTTGTAAGCTATGCGGGCGGAGAACCCGTAGTTCTCGTAGATGCCCGTGATGTTGAAGCTGTCACTCAGGCCGACAAGGGCAAACACGTCCTCGTTCGGGTCCGAACCACGATCCACGTTCACGTCACCGTACACCTTGGTAAACGAGCCCGAGATACCGAAGCCAGTGTCGCCGAAGAAGTGCTGACCCTGGATTTCGAAGCCGTGAATGTTGCCTTCGCGGTTGTTGATGGGCGTGGCGACGGAGAAATTGAACAGCGGATCGTTCGCGTCCGCGACGATGTCGACAGCGTCGATCATCTCCTGAACGAAATCGCCGTTGAGCTGGTTCTCCGCACGATTGAAGTTCGCATCGAACGTCGCCCAGGCGGCATCGATGTCTCCGCCGTTCTGCACCAGCAGACCGGTCAAGGTATACAGGTTCACGTTGGTGACATCGATCCCTTCCGCTTCGAGCCGGTCCGCGGCGGTGCCCGAACGCGATCCCGGCGCGCCGGAGCTCGGATCGCGCAGGCCGAAGAGCGGCATTTCCACCTGACCGGTGCCGACGAAGTTCTTGACCTTCTTCGCGAAGAAGCCAGCGGAAATGTAGCTGGAGCGGCCATAGTACCACTCAAGCGATACGTCGAAGTTGTCCGACACGAGCGGGCGGAGGTTGGGGTTGCCCGAGGTTCCGGTAGCGCGAGCGCCAAGGAAGGTCGGATCGGGCGGGGCGTTCGCGGATTGCGACGCGAACAGGTTACCATATTCCGGACGTGCAATCGTCTTGCTGTAAGAAACGCGAGCGACAACATCGTCCATCGGCTCAATGTGGAAGTCCACCGCGGGGAGCAGGTTGTTATACTCTCCCTCCAGTGTCACACCCACGATGTTGCCCGAAGTGGTCCGGCGGAAGTCGTTATCCGATTCCCAACGAATGAACGCGGGCTCGTCCACCTCGGCGTAGGAGGTCACCTTTGTGTTCTCATAGCGGGCACCGACGGTGACACCGGCCTCGCGGCCAGCGATTTCGCCCGCCCAGGTCAGCTGCGCGTAGCCGGCCCAGACCTTTTCCCGGACGCGATCGAATTCGTTGCTGGTGATGTCGACCGGGTTGCCCGGCTGGATGCCGTCGATCAGCGGCGAACCGTCAGCCGCATAAAGCGGCGAGAAGACGTCCATCAGATCCACGGCAGTCGCTCGGAATGCGATTTCCGCTTCGGTCGGGTTGTAGTGATCGAACTGGCACTGCAGGCAGTACTGTTCGACCAGGTCCGGCGCGAATTGCTCAATATCCCCCACACTTGCCGTGGAACCCCAGTTGCCCAGTGTCTGCTGGGTTTCGACACGCGCGCTGGTCATCTTCGAATCGGTGTAGACGGTCCCGACGCTGAAGCCGGTGCCTGCGCCCAAGTCCCAGCCTAGGTCGGCGCGAAATTGGTGCAGACGGTGCTTCTGGCTCGAGGTGTTGGTACGGCCCATGGCCGTGCCGAGATCACCCAGATCGAGAACGCCATTGCCGTTGCCCCAGATCGAATCGTCCATTTCCCAGCTCTGCTGAGGAACGTCGCCGGAGAAATCGACCGAGTGGGCGGTTTTGACCGGCGCACCGACCCCTACGAGCGTAGAGCTGGTGCCGTTCCTAGCGTTCGGCGTGCTCTTCGAGGTCGACGTGTTGGCATCGAGGTTCAGGGTGAAGCCGTCCGCGATCTCCCAGTCGGCATTCAAGCCATAGGACTGGAGTTGCGACTTGGTTGCGCGGTAGACCGATTCAAATCCGACGTCATACACGGTCCCGGCGCCATATTGCTCACGAAGACGGACGGGGGTAGCCACGACATCATCGTCGTCGAACGTCACTTCGCTGAATGGCTTCTGGAACCAGTTAGTCTGTTCCGCACGCTCTTCATCGACCTTGTTCTGCGCGTAGAGGGCGTCGGCCGTCAGCGTCAGCGTCTCCATCGGGCGGAACTGCAGGGTCGCCTGTCCATTGATGCGCTCGCGCGAGAATTCCGAATAGTGGTACCGGCTGTCGTCGGGGATCGCGACCAGCTGATCCTCGGGGGGCGCGTTTGTAATGACGGTGCTCGGAACACGCCCAGGCATCGCAGAGAACGGCTGGACCGACCAACCGTTCACCGTCGCGCTGGCGGCAGCGCTTTCACGCTTCTGGTACGAGCCGAACAGGGAGACGCCGAACATCTCGTTCGGGTCCGACCACGTGGCGATCCCAGAAACCTCGGGATCGATCCTGAAGTCCTCGTTGCTGAGGTCGTAAAGCGCCTTCGCGCCGATACTTCCGCGCAGGCCCTCGCCAGCAGCATCGAGCGGCCGCTGCGTGACAACGTTGATGGACGCACCGATACCGCCCGACGGAATCGCGGCCCGGCCGGTCTTGTAGACTTCAAGGCGGCTGACACCTTCAGCCGCGAGATTCGAGAAGTCGAACGCACGGCTGGTGGCGCGGCCGAAGTCCACCGAGAGGTCGCCGCCGACGGTGTTGACGTCGGAAGTCGCAATCTGACGCCCGTTGACGGTAACGAGATTAAAGGCCGGACCGAAGCCGCGGACCGTGACCTGCGAACCTTCGCCGTTGCGGCGTTCGATGCTCACCCCAGGAATACGCTGAAGCGATTCGGCGAGGTTGGTATCTGGGAACTTGCCGATGTCTTCGGCCGAGATGGCGTCGACGACGCCCGACGAGTCGCGTTTGATGTCCATCGCGCGCTCGAGAGCGCCGCGAACGCCTGTGACGATAATTTCATTATCCGCGGCAGCAACTTCCTGCGCAGCAGCGGTGGTAGCGCTACCACCGCTGGATGCAAAAGCAAGCACAGAAGCCGAACACGCAAGTGACTTTGCGATCGAACGCCGATTCATGGCAATACCTCCCCTAAACGCGCTTATCGATGAGCAGCGAGCGTGTCTCTTTGGACCGTGGAGTTAGCGCTACCAAGAATTGTCGTGGACTGTCAATCCACCTCTTATCGAGCTGGGTGACCACTCGTCCTCCTGCGGAAGCAGGAAAGAATCGGTTGGTCGTGGGTTAGGCGTAGTACGGCCCACTGCGGGCTTGCCATTTCGAGGAGATCCGGATGCCTCAAACCCCAGGTTGGACCGGGCTGCATCCATTGCACGCCCTCATTCTAGCTTTCCCGATCGCGCTCTTCAGCGGCGCGCTCGTGTCGGACATCACCTACCTCAATTCAGCCGTGATGCAGTGGAGCAACTTCTCCGCCTGGCTCATCACGTTTGGGATGGTGTTCGGGAGCATCGCCTTGATCTGGACGATTGTGGCGCTCTTCCGGGGCCGCAGGGCCGGATATCGCGGGCGGCCCGTGGCATACCTCGCCCTTCTCGTGGTGATGTGGATCGCCGGCCTCATCAACGCCTTCCATCATAGCCGTGACGCGTGGGGTTCCGTCGGCACAGTCGGCCTCATTCTTTCTATCGTCAGTGCCGTTGCGGCCCTCGCCGCAGGATGGCTGGCCTACTCGGCTCCGCGCAGGGAGGTAATTCGATGAACCTCAAAGCTCTCGCCGCGCTGACTGCGGCTCTCGCTCTGGCTGCGTGCGACGACGGAGACAGGGGCCTTGATCAAACCGGTCCTCGTCCGGAGCTTCCAGAACCCCGGCAATCGCTAATTCCCCCGATGAACATCGCGTGGCCAGTGGCGTGGGAGGATGACAAGCCCACCGTTCCCGCAGGCTTCACCATCACTGCGTTTGCAACCGACCTGAAGATTCCCCGGCAGCTGCTGGTCCTTCCAAACGGGGACGTGCTCGTCGCCGAAGGATCAGGGGGCAACGCGCCTCGGCTCCGTCCGAAGGACGTGATCGCGGGACTGGTGAAATCGGAAGGCAAAACATCGGTCGAGAGCGGCAACCGAGTGACGCTGCTGCGAGATGCCGATCGGGACGGCGTGGTCGACACGCGCACTGTGTTCATCGACGACCTGAACGCACCGTACGGTCTCGCCTTGGTCGGCAGCAATCTCTACGTCGCCAATCAGGACGCGCTGCTCGAGTTTGCCTACCAACCCGGGCAGACACAAATTACTACGCCGGGTCGTGTGGTGACCAAGCTACCGTCCGAGATCAACCACCACTGGACCAAGTCCTTGGCGGCGAGTCCGGACGGCTCCATGCTGTACGTGGGGATAGGGTCCAACAGCAACGCGGCTGAGCGCGGCATGATGGCAGAGCAAGATCGTGCGGTCATCTGGGAAATCGACCGGATCACCGGGGCTCATCGTTCCTATGCTGAAGGAATTCGAAATCCCACGGCCCTTGCCTTTCATCCGGAAACTGGCGCCTTGTGGGCGGCCGTAAACGAGCGCGACGAAATCGGCCCCGAACTGGTTCCAGACTACATCACCGCAGTGCGCGACGGGGGCTTCTATGGCTGGCCCTACGCGTACTGGGGCAGTAATGTCGACACGCGGGTGCGCCCGCAACGACCCGACCTCGTTAGCAGGACAATCGTTCCGGACTATGCGCTAGGATCCCACGTTGCGACGCTGGGATTAGCCTTCTTCTCCGGCGCAACCTTCGGCCCGCAATACACCAACGGAGCCTTCGTGGGTATGCACGGCAGTTGGAATCGGCAGAACTTGGCGGGCTACAAGGTCGTTTGGATTCCGTTTTCCGCAGGGCGACCTGTCGGTAAGCCGCAGGACTTCGTGACGGACTTCCTGGATGAGAACGGAAACGCGCGCGGTCGCCCGGTCGGTGTAGCGGTAGACCCGATCGGCAACGCGCTGTTCGTGGCGGATGATCTTGCCAACATCGTCTGGCGAGTGGCTCCCGTTGCCCGACCAGCCACGCCGCTAACCGCACCCACCGCTGGCTGATCGTGGCTGGGGGAGCCAACTCGGGGATCTGGCTGCCGTATTGCGGGGCAGCCCCCGATCCTGCGGAGTTGTTGACGCGCTGGAACTTCGATCCGCTGCTGGTAATCGTTCTTCTAGCCGCATCGCTTGTCGGATACCGGAAGGCGCGCTCGATCGGGACCGGAACGCCCTTCGCCGCTGCCATGGCAACGCTCGCTCTGCTGTTCGTGTCGCCGCTATGCGCCCTTACGTCCGCCCTCTTTGCCGCACGCGCAGCACATCATGCGATTTTGATAGCCGTCTCGGCGCCGCTCCTCGCATGGTCGCTTCCTGATTGGCGCGCTGTCCAGAAGATCCCGCTCACCCCAGCAGCGGTCTTACATGCAGCCGTGCTTTGGGTCTGGCATACTCCTGCGCTCTACGCCGCCGCCCTCAGCCACGACGCGGTCTACTGGCTCATGCAAGCGACGCTACTCGGCAGCGCCTTCGCCTTCTGGAGCGCAGTCAAACGCGCCTCCGTTACCGCAGCAGTAGGCGCCTTGCTGGGGACGATGGTGCAGATGGGCCTGCTCGGCGCCCTGATCACCTTCGCTTCCGCGCCTCTTTACGCGCCGCACCTCCTGACCACGGCGGCATGGCGGCTCACTCCGTTGCACGATCAGCAGCTGGCCGGGCTGATCATGTGGGCGCCCGCGGCCGCCCTGTATCTCGCAGCCGCGTTAACGATTGCCTGGCGCTGGCTTCACGAAGAAGGTCGGGCCGCGGCCTGATGCTTGAAAGCCTCCGCGCCTGGGCCCGGACGCACACGGATCAAAACCGCTACTCGCCCGTCGGAATTGCGTTCCACTGGGTCATGGCGGCGCTGATCCTGTTTCAGATTGGCTGGGGGTACTACACCGATTTTCTAATGCCTGGAGGCGACAAGCTACACGCCTACCAGGTGCACAGCGCGGCCGGGCTGCCTGTGCTGATCCTTACCCTATTCCGAGGCGGTTGGCGGATCATGATTCCAGGGCCGGTCAACGATGCCGATGCGCCCGGTTGGCAATCCAGCG
Source organism: Altererythrobacter sp. (assembly GCA_029265155.1). Lineage (GTDB taxonomy): Bacteria > Pseudomonadota > Alphaproteobacteria > Sphingomonadales > Sphingomonadaceae > Croceibacterium_A. The sequence goes on from JAJUJV010000038.1 coordinate 6,966, forward strand.
TTGCGCGAGCGACTCACGTGCTGTTCTACGTGTGCTTCATTGCTCTGCCGCTAAGCGGGTGGGTGATGTGGTCGGCCTTGGCAGAGCCAGGGCCGCTGTTACTCGGCGGAGTACTGCCGTGGCCGCAAGTACCCCTGGAAAGCCTCGACATAGAAGTCCGGTTTGCAATTCTCGGCCTAGCCGAACGCACGCATCACTGGATGATCATTCTGCTGCTCTTGCTGATTCCGGCACATGTAGGGGCGGCCCTGAAGCACCACTTCTGGGATCGCCACGACGTGCTTCGGGGGATGCTCCCAGAGATTTCGGACTGGGAGGACCCCCGGGCAGAGCCGCAGCATAGACCCCGAGAGCCGCGCTTTCAGCAGGAGACAGAAGCTGGCTGATCCGCAGCATGGCGCCGTCGGGGTCGGAGCGGCGCTTCGAATGCCGCCACTGATCGAGTTGAGCGGCAACATATCCGGCAGGTTGCCCGGCCAGCGGAGGATTGGCCGGACCAATACCTTCGCCCCGCTCTCCGTGGCAGGAAGCGCACGAGGCAAGCCCGCGCTGCGTGTCCCCTACGTGGTAGAGACGCTGCGCCACAAGACTTCCCCCCTGCCCGTTCGGCGGTTCGACCATGGCCGCATAGTGCAAGGAGACCGCTCTCCTCTCCAGCGGCGTCAGATTTTCCGTAATGTAGCCCATTTGCGGGTGGTCTCTGCGGCCATCGGCGTAAGCGATGAGCTGACGTTCGAGATACCCAGCATCGAGGCCCGCGAGACGCGGCGAGAAGGCGCCGTCACCCTCGCCGCGCAACCCATGACAAGTGAAGCAGGCGTTCGCGGCGCCGGCAGCCGCCCCGCTCAAGGCGACAAGTTCGCCCGTAGCAACGAACCGCTCCACCGATGTCGTGTCGTTCGGCGCGCAGTTCGTCAGACCGGCTACGGTTGCCGTCATCCACAAGAGCTTGATGCGCGCCATCTCGCGTGGGGAACCGGCGCCTCCCAGCATCGGTTCCACTTTGACGCGGGTGGAACCGGCAAAATGGGGGATGGTTTGCAACCTGCTTTATGCATCCTGCTGCTGGCGGTGGTCACGCTGACAAGCGCTTGCGCGCCTCCTCCAGAGGCGGTGACCGAAACCGCTCTGGCGAGCGCGGAGCGGGGCAAGGCTGCAATCGAGCGGGTCGGCTGCGCGAGCTGCCACACGATCACTGGCATTTCCTGGCCGCAGGGCAAGACCGGTCCGGCACTTGACGGCCTGGAGCGACGCGGCCTCATCGCCGGTGAGCTGCCCAACCGCCCCGAAGTGCTTGCCGCATTCGTGCAAGACGCACCGGCGCTGGTGCCGGATACCGCCATGCCCGCCATGCCGCTGACCGACCGCGAAGCGCTCGACGTTGCCGCCTATCTCTACGAGATCGGCCGCTAACTGTGCTGGAAGCCTGGCCTCCACCGATCTTCGACCCCGCCGGTCCCTACGCGTGGCCCATCACCACCTTGTCATGGGTGCTGCTGGCCATGGCAGCGGCCGTGCTGGTGCTGGTCGTCGTGGCGCTCTGGCTGGCGCTCTTCGGGAGCCAGCGCGCGCAAGCCAAAGTCGGCGGTACCAAAATCATCTGGATGGCGGGCATTGCTCTGCCGGTCGTAGTGCTGACCGCCCTCCTCCTGTACGGGCTATGGCTGACGAGCAGCCTTTCCGACGAGATCGAGGGCGACGAGATGCGAGTCCGCGTCACCGGCGAGATGTGGTGGTGGCGCGTCGCCTATCTCGACGACGAAGGCCAACCGGTCTCGCACGACGCGAACGAACTGCACATTCCGGTCGGTCAGCCGGTGGTGCTGGAGCTCGAATCCGGGGATGTGATCCATAGCTTCTGGGTGCCGCGTCTGTCGGGGAAGCTCGACATGATTCCCGGCCGCCGCAATCTGATGCGCATCCAAGCCGATGAGCCCGGCGTTTATGGCGGCCAGTGCGCCGAATACTGCGGCGGCCCGCACGCACTCATGGGCTTCGTCGTCGTTGCCCACGAACCGCCCGCGTTTGCTCGGCTGATGATCGAACGGACCGCCCGTGAACAAGCCCCAGCCCCGGGCGCGGCCTCGCAGGGGGCAGAGCTGTTCCAGACGACCGGCTGCGCCGCCTGCCACCGCATTGCCGGCACCGACGCGAACGGACTGGCTGGTCCGGACCTGACATTCATGGGGGCGCGCCGGACGGTCGGTGCGGGCATCCTGCCCAACAACACCGGGACCCTAATGGGCTGGATCGGCAACAGTCAGGCGATCAAGCCCAACAACCGCATGCCCCCTTATCCGGTCCTCTCCCGGGAGGAACTGCAAGCCATCACCGCATACCTGGAGATGCAGCGGTGAAGTCCGAGACCGGGTTCGATCCGGCACTTTTCGACCGATTCCCGACGAAAGAAGAGAGACCTCCCGGTGAGATCGAGGAACTGGAGCGCGTTTGGCGCGCACCCCGAGGCTGGGGGCTTCTGACCGCGGTCAATAACAACTACATCGGGACGTTCTACGTCGGCGCCGCGTTCATGTTCTTCGTGCTGGCGGGTTTTCTGGCGCTGGTCATGCGGGTGCAGTTGGCGCTGCCGCTCCAAGGGGTTTTGCCGCAGGAGACCTACAACCAGTTCTTCACGATGCACGGCACGCTGATGATGTTCCTGTTCGCGGTGCCGATGATGGAGGCGCTCGGCGTGCTGCTGCTTCCGCAGATGCTCGCGGCCCGCGATCTGCCGTTTCCGCGCCTGTCGGCTTACGCATTCTGGGCCTATTTCATCGGGGGCACATGCTTCTTCATGTCGCTGTTCTTTGGGCTCGCGCCCGATGGCGGATGGTTCATGTACCCGCCGCTCACCAGCACGACCTACTCGCCTGGAATCAACGCCGACTTCTGGTTGCTGGGCATCGGGTTCATCGAAATCTCCGCCATTGCCGGCGCCATTGAGATCCTGGTCGGCGTGTTGAAGACTCGGGCGCCCGGGATGACGCTGGCCCGGATGCCGATATTCGCCTGGGCCATGCTGGTGTTCGCGGCGATGATCCTAATCGCCTTCCCGGCAGTCATCCTGGCTACCCTGCTGCTGGAACTCGAACGGGCGCTCAATTGGCCGTTCTTCGATGCCACGCGCGGGGGGGACCCGATGCTGTGGCAGCACTTGTTCTGGTTCTTCGGCCACCCGGAAGTTTACATTATCTTCCTGCCAGCGGCGGGCCTGGTATCGATGATGGTCTCGGCTCTCTCGCGCGTGACACTGGTTGGCTACCAACTCGTGGTACTGGCGCTTCTTGCCACCGGCTTCATCTCGTTCGGCGTGTGGGCGCACCACATGTTCACCACCGGAATGCCGACGCTGTCGATCAGCTTCTTCTCTGCAGCCAGCATGGCCGTGAGCGTGCCGGCAGGCATCCAGGTATTCTCGTGGATTGCGACCCTGGCCGCCGGCAAGCCGCGCCACAACACGCCGACGCTGTTCCTAGTGGGCGGCATCGTCACCTTCGTGATCGGCGGGCTGACTGGCGTTATGGTGGCGATGGTGCCGTTCGATTGGCAGGTGCATGACACCCACTTCATCGTCGCGCACCTCCACTACGTGCTGATTGGTGGCTCGGTGTTTCCAGTCTTTGCCGGCCTATACTACTGGACCCCAATGATGAGCCGACGGCCGCTCTCGGAGCGGCTCGGCAAGTGGGTGTTCTGGCTGATGTTCGCCGGGATGCAGATCACGTTCCTGCCGATGCACCTGACGGGCTTCATGGGAATGCCCCGCCGGGTCTACACCTATCTACCCGGCATGGGACTCGAGCCGACCAACATGATCTCCACGGTCGGCGCCCTGACATTCGGCGTAGGTGTCGCGCTGTTTATCTATGACCTTGCCCGAAACTTCCGCTTTGCCGTCGAAGGCACCGCAGGCAATGTTTACGGGGGCGGTACTTTGGAGTGGCTCCCCAATGGCCTCTATGCCGCTCGCAGCATCCCTGTGGTGCGCAGCCGCGAGCCGTTGTGGGACGATCCGAATCTGGGGGACGATGTCGAGCAGGGGCGGTATTTCCTCCCCGGGACCCCGACAGGGCAGCGCGAGACGATCATCACCAGCCCGATCCGCGCCGAACCGCAGTACCTGCAGATCATGCCGGGACCTTCGGTCTGGCCGTTGCTCGGCGCGCTCTTTACGGCCGGCTTCTTCCTGCTCCTAACCATCCAGGCCTACACGCCCGCGGTGATCAGCGGCATTCTGGCCATACCGTCGATCATGCGCTGGCTCTGGGAGACCGATCGGCCAGTGGCCAAGCAAGAAGTCGACGTCGGCGGAGGCATCCGGCTCAAGACGTACGCGACCGGGCCCAGCACCCATGGCTGGTGGGCCATGATCATGCTGCTGATCGTCGCCTTCATGGTGTTCCTGATGCTGGTGTTCGGGTTCCTGTTCGTGTTCGGCGTGCACCCCGAGTACTGGATCGACTTCAACGCCAGCGGGCCTGCCCTGCCGATAGCTGCTGTCTACACGGCCGGAGGCGCACTGGTCCTGCTCGGCCGCCATCTGCTGCAGCGAGAAGGCAGCACGCTGTGGAGCCCGACGACGCAAGTGCTGCTGGGCTGCCTTGCCCTCGCCGGCGCCTGGATACTTGACTTTGCGCTATGGCAAGATGCGGGCATCGACCCGGAAGCCAGCGCGCAAGGCGCGTTGATCATGGCGTTCCTGTCACTCGAGGGGTTCCTTGTGGGTGTGGCTGTGCTGATGGGGGCCTATCTGGCGCTGCGCACCAGCCGGAACATGATCGAGCGCCCCCGTAGCGTGACCTTCGACGTGACGATGCTGTTCCTGGTCTACACGGCAGCGCAAGGCGCCGCCTCGACCCTGCTTACGCGCCTGTTCCCGGGCGGCTTGTGACGATGCGCGCCTGGACGCTCCTGCTGGGCGGGCTGGTCGTCTGGACCGCGCATTTTCTCGCGCTCTACGGTGTCGCCAGTATCTTCCCCGGGACCACTATAGCGAACTGGCTCGTGCTTCCGCTGACCTTGGTCGCGGTTGCCGCGCTGATTTTTCTCCTGCGGCGCTCAGTGGTCCAAATGGCGAGCCGGGACTCGCTCGACCGTTGGATGGGGCGCCTGGCCACGCTGGGAGCGGCGATCTCCTTACTCGCCGTTGTCTGGCAGGCCATACCGGCTCTTGCGCGCTGAGAGGTTTAGAATGCAGGCGCTCGCACGGATTAAATCTCGGCCCGCCGAGGGCGATTAGCCCACAACAGACCGACCACCGTCAGCAAGCTGGCGACGAGCACCGCTGCCGCCGCGCCGCTTGCCCCCGCCATCGGCACCAGCAGGGGAAGGGTGGCGACGGCTAGGAGGGTGGGGAGCGCACGTATAGTAAAATTGCGCAAAGCGTGGCCGCGTGAAACTAGCAAGGCCTCCAATGTCGCGCCCGCCAGCTCGATCGCGGCCGCTGCCGAGAGAAGGATCATCGGCGCGTAGGCTGCGACGTATTCACCCCCTGCCACGGCGATGATCACCCAATGGCCGGCGAGAGCGGCAAGGATGACGGCTGCCAGGCCGGTAAACAGTGCAATCTTGCCGATCCGCCCGGCAATGTGACGGGCCTGCTCCGGATCGCGCACCAGCTCCGGATAAGTAGCGCGGAGCAGGGCCTGAGCGAGCTTGAGCAGCCCTTCCCCGAGCTGCGCCGCCACACGGTAAATGGCGGCCATGCCGGGACCGCCCAAGGCGCCCACGAGCAGCACGATCAACTGCCGCGAGGCGATCAGCAGCATCCCGGACAAACCCGTGCCCCAGACGAAGCCCCACGCCCCCGTTTCGGTGCGCGGTAGCTTCCTCAGGCTGATCGAGCGCAGCGACAGCGTCTCCTGACGCAATGCGAAGCGCCAGTACGTCGCAGCCGTCGCTAGTTCGGCGACGGCCCACACCAACAGAAAAGCGTTGATCGTCGGCGCAAACAAGGCGGCGATCGTTGCACCGATGATGCGCACGATTGAGGTTGTCGAATCGGCGGCAGCCCCCTGGGCATAGCGGTCGTGAAGGCGCAGGATCCCGGTTGGCGTCGAGCGGGCCGCGATGAGCCAGACGAGCGTTAGTGCGAATGCCTGCCAGCGCAGCTCGGGCGGAACGGGGAGCCAGCTTCCCGCAAAGCCGAGCAGCGCGCCGGCGAGCGCAGCACCAACAACGAAGGTCAGCAGATCGAGTCCTATGGCAAAGCCAATTGCATGGCTGACGCTCTCGCGCCGCTGCCCCCAGCGAACGACGGCCTGCCAGGTCTGAAAGGAAGCCAGCCCGGAAATTGCCTGCACGAAAGAGACAACAAGAATGAACTGTCCGAAGCCCTGCAGGCCCAGCGCCCGGGTCGCGAGTGCCAGATAGCCGAGGCTGAGCACCGCATTGATCCCGCGCGCGCCCATCAGCCATCCGGTGTTCGTCAGTGCGCGGCGGATCATCGCGGCGCGGTTTGGACCAAGGCGCCCGGGATTGCAAAGGCGCGCGTGCCGCTGCACACCCGCCGCATGACCGCGCCATATGTCCGCCTCGGATTCTTCAAGCTCAACGTAGCAGATATGGAACCGGCGCTGGCGTTCTGGCGCGATGCCTTCGGCTTTTCGGTGACGATGAGCTTCGATCAACCCGACTTTTCGGAACACGTCCTGTCGCTTCCGGGGCAGGAAGGCGGGCCGAACCTGATGCTCGTTGCGTACAAGGATGGACGCGACGCGGTGCCGGGATCAGGCCATGGGCCGGTCGGCCTGATCTGCAATGACCTCACGGCTGCCTACGAGCGCGCGACTAGCTTCGGAGCCACCACCCTTACACGGCCGTTCGAAGCCGAAGGCGTGAAGATCGCCCTGTTGCTGAGCCCTCAAGGCCACGAGATCGAGCTGATCCAGCTGCCTGCTTAGGCCGGTTCCAGGAACTCCGCCAAGGCTGCCGGGCGCAGTTCGTGCGCGAGTTGGTCCATCGTACACTGCTGCGGCGCCTTGTCCGGGCGCCAGCGGTGGAAGGTCGTGCCGTGGCGAAAACGTTGGCCGGTGACCTGATCGTAGACGACTTCGGCGACCCGCTCTGGCCTCAATGGCACCCATTCGCTGCTGCGACCGCGGCTCCAGCGGCTTGCGCCGCCGGGCGAACTGCCGGTGAAGGCGGATTCCCCCTGCAGCGGCTCAAGCTCCACCAGAAGATCCGCCTTCTCAGCAGCGGAGAACGACGAGGTGAATCCGACGTAGTTGAGCTTGCCTTCCTGGTCGTAGAGGCCGAGCAGTAGCGAGCCGACACTATCGCCCGACATGCGGTAACCGCCCACCACACAATCGGCGGTGCGTTGCTGCTTGACCTTGATCATCGAGCGCTCGCCGGGTTGGTAGGGCTCGTCGCGGCGCTTGGCGACGATGCCATCCAGCACTCCGCCGCTGTGGGCGAACCATTGCTCCGCCACCTCGCGGGTCGTAGTGACAGGTGAAAGGACAGTCGCGGCCCCGCCGCGCTTTCCATGAAGCTTTCGAGCACGGCGCGACGCGCCGATAGCGGCTCGGCGCGCAAGTCCTGCCGGCCCAGTTGCAGACAATCGAACAGCATCAGTTGTGCCGGAGTTTCGCGAGCAAGCTTCTCGACACGCGATGCAGTCGGGTGCAGACGCAACTGCAAGTCGGCGAAGGACAGGATATCGCCCATCGGCAGCACCAGCTCTCCGTCGAATACGAAGCGCTGCTCTTCCAGTTGCAGCAACGCCTCGACGATCTCCGGAAAGTAGCGGCCGAGCGGCTTGCCGGACTTAGACATCAGCTCGACCGAGCCGCCATCGCGAAAGGCGAGACAGCGAAAGCCATCCCACTTCGGTTCGAACTGCCACTCTTCGCCGGTGGGAATGGCATCGGTCAGCTTCGCTTCCATCGGCGGCGTGTCGAGCGGGAGCGAGAGGCGGGCGAACTCGGCCATGCCCGGGCAATGCCCGGCAGCCACTGTCCGTTCCGCTACAGGAACTCGTCGGCGAACACGGTAATGGTGCGGTAGTTGGAATCCTGCAGCACGCTCGAGACGAGGAAGGCCTGCACTGCGTCGCACCGCGGATCGCCGCCCGCATCCTTGCGGTACCAGAGCAGGCGCCAGTTCTCGAGGGGGTGGAGCATGATCACCTGCTCGCGCATCTCTGTAGGCAGGATGGCATCGGCAAACGAGGACACGCCGACGCCGCGCTCCAGCATCGCCGCCATGACGTCGTAGTACTGAGTGTGGCCGATCACCCGCCGCGGCCGGATTCCGTAGCGGTCGAACAGCCGTAGCATCTCTGCTTCCTGAGCGCTCGCCGCGAGCGGCATGATGAACGGCAGAGCGTTGAGCATTTCGGCTGGCAGCGGCAGTTGCCGGCCGTCGGCGAACTTGCGGTGGCCGTAGATTCCGCCGCGCACCAGAGCGAGCTGGCGCAAGTACGGTTCGACCGGACGATCGGCGCGCTGGTGGATCATTGCAAAGTCGAACCGGCCGCTCTCGACGTCGCGAGCCAGCTCACGGCTCGGCGGGTGAGCCTCGAACGCCAGCTCGATCTGCGGATGAGCCGCGAAGAAGCGGTCGAGCTTGGAGCGGATGTATCCGTCGAGCAGTCCCTGGCCGATCAGCACCCGGTAGCGGACTTGCTGTTCCGCCTCCTCTGGGCGCTTGCGACGGTGGGAGGCCAGCGTCTCGGCTGCAGCTTGGAAGACCTGAAGATCATCGAAGAAGGCCATGCCTTCCGCGGTGAGCGCGGGGCGCTGCCCAGGACGACGCGCGAACAGCGCGACGCCGAGTTGCGCCTCGAGCGCTTTCATCTGGTTGCTGACCGATGCTTGCGAGATGCCGAGCGCTTCGGCGGTGCGCCGGAAGCTGCGCGTGGCGCAGAGACTGGAGAAGACTTCCAGCTGGCGGAGCGTGAACGGCAGGTTCGGCATTATCGGTTGTACTGCAGATCATAACCGCAACGTTATGGGCTGTCATCACTTTGCGATGCGTTGCTTTGAACGGCGCCGCGGCGGACTTCCTCTTCAAACATGATGTTGGGGAGGAATCATGACAGCCACTGCTATCGACCGCGTGATGTTGTTGCGCCGCGCGTTGATCGCCGGCGCCAGTTCCGCTGCGATCACGCTCACCGCGATGCCGGCTTACGGTCAAAGCGAAAGTGGCACGGCTGGAGCGACGGGGGACGGCCCGATCTACGTTACGGGTTCGCGTATCCGCGCGGACGGAATGCAGGCTCCGGTGCCGGTTACCGTCGTCGACGCCGATGAGATCGAAGCGCTCTCGCCCGGCGCCCTGATAACCGGCGTCAGCCAGCTGCCGCAGTTCTACGGCAACCAGACGCCGAACAGCGGCAACTTCTTCGTGCGCAGCGGTTATGGCTCGCTCAACTTGCGCGGGCTTGGCGTCAACCGCACCCTGACGCTGCTCAACGGCCGGCGCGTACCGTCGACCAGCGCCTTCGGCGGCGTGGACATCAACCTGTTCCCCGAAGCGATGATCGCGGCAGTCGAGACCACCACCGGAGGCGCCTCAGCCGCGTACGGCACCGATGCCGTGGCCGGTGTCGTGAACTTCATCCTCGACACCGACTTCAGCGGCCTTGAGCTGGGTGCCCAAGGCGGCCTCACCGATCGCGGTGATGGCGAGAACTACGAGCTATCCGCCGCGTATGGCATACCGTTTGCCGGCGGACGCGGCCAGTTGCTCGTCTCGGGCGAATACTACGACCAGAAGGGCATCCACAGCTACGAAGGCCGCGACTGGTACCAGGCTTGGGGTACACTCGGTTCGGGCACACAGGCGGACCCGTACCGTTTCCGGCCGAATGTCATCTCGATGAACTCGAGCTTCGACGGGATCATCTTCGCGCCCGGCACGCCGATCAACGGACTAGCGTTCGACCGCAGCGGCAACATCTCCCCGTTCGTTCCAGGAACGCCGTCGCAGGGCGCCGTGGGCACACCTCCGGCCCGCCACTCCGTCAGCAATGGCGGCAGCGGCGATGATCTCGGCGCCGAGGTGTACACGCTCTATCCCGACCTCGATCGCTACTCGCTGTTCGCCTACGCCGACTACGACGTAGCCGACGGTTTCAAGGTCTTCGGCCAGTACCTTCACGGGCGGACCAGCATCTTCAGCTACAATACGCCGCGAGGCAGCTTCGGCGGCACGCCCACGGCGCTGACGATCTTCCAGGACAACGCGTTCCTGCCGGCCGAACTGCGGCAGACGATGATCGACAACGGCATCGCCAGCTTCACTCTGCGGCGCATGGGCAGCATCGAGGACGTCGGCCAGATGTACCTCGACGACACGACCACCCAGCACATCGCCACAGCGGGTTTCGAATGGGACCTCGAC
>JAJUJV010000145.1 GCA_029265155.1 Altererythrobacter sp.
AAGGCCCCGGCCGCGAAGTGCTGCAACTCGACCTGGGCGATCTCCTCCAGAAACAGGAGAGCGACGCAGAACCCTATCGCCAGACCGCTCAGCACCAGCAGCAGGATGGCGTTGCCGATCATCGCGATGCGGCGGTCGACGGTGCGGATCTCGCGCACCACCGCGTCGTGCTCGGAACCCGATGTCGTCGCGTGAAGCGTCTGCAGCACGCGGGAGCGATCGACCACCCGGCCGAGCCGCGCCGAAAGGATGTTCATGATGTTGCCGATCGCCACCAGCACGAACACCGGCGCCAGCGCCAGTTGGATCGTCTGCGCGATCATTGCGGTTTCCATGCCTGCCCCCTACCCGATGAACGCTATTGGTTGACGGCTCCGCTCAGCTTGCCGACCCTCTGCGCGCCCGCCATGGTGGTAACCAGCACTTCGTCGCCGTCGACAACGATCGCCACATCCTCCAGCCCGATCACCGAGATACGCGGGCCGTCCGTTTCCGCCAGCACATTACGGCAATCGACCAGCTCGACCCGCCCGCGCGTGCGGTTGCCGTTGGCGTCTCCGGGCCGCGCGTCGCGCAACGCGTGCCAGTTGCCGATATCCGACCAACCCATCGACACCGGGACCACGGCGGCGCGAACGGTGTTCTCCATCACCGCGTAGTCCACCGACTCCCCCTCGATCTGGGAGAACGCTCCGGCATCCGGATGGAAGGCCGCGCCCTCTTCCCGGCCTTGCTCGACCGCTCGCCGAACCGCCTCCGCCATCTCCGGCCGGTGCCGTGCCAGTTCTTCCAGGAAGGCCCCGGCACGGAACACGAAGATGCCGCCATTCCAGCTGTAGTTGCCTTCCCCGAGAAAGCGCTCAGCCGTCGCGAGATCGGGCTTCTCGACGAACTGCTCGACCTGGAAGCCGCCGTCGACGGGCGCTCCGCGGCGGATATACCCGAACCCGGTTTCAGGCGCGGTAGGCTCGATGCCGAACGAAACCAGCCAGTCTTCCGCCGCCAGCCGCGCCGCTGCACTGGCGGCTTCGGCAAAGCTCGTCGGGTCGGCGATATGGTGGTCGCTCGGGCAGACCAGCATCACGGCGTCGGCCGGCAGCCGATACGCCGCGAGCGCGATGGCCGGCGCGGTGTTCTTCGCCATCGGCTCGACGATCACCTGCGTGCCCGGGAACGCCGCCGCCTGCGCTTCGACATGGCCGCGGTGGCCGACGCCGGTCACCACCATCGGCGGCGCGAACCGTCCAGCATCGGCGCAGCGCCGCAAGGTGCATTCGAACAGCGTGCTTTCCTCAACCAGCGGCAGGAACGGCTTCGGATTGTGCGCCCTGCTGCGGGGCCACAGGCGCGTGCCGCTGCCGCCACAGAGGACGACCGGATGAATCTTGGTCATGTTTCGCAGACTACCTTCGGAAGGATTTTTGCCAACGCTGATTAGCGCCCACGCGTTCCGGAGTCATCAGAACCAGCGTTGCTGCCAGCGGTAGATGCCGGTGACCGGTTCGCCGCGGTCGTTGAGACGCGGACGAAAGACGAACCGTTCCGTCGCCAACCGGCAGGTGATCGCATCTGCTTCGGGATCGGGGCTCGGGTCGGTGACGCGGCAGGCGCTCACCCGCCCGTCGGTGCCGACCGTGAGCTCGATGATTACGTCATGGCCCCGCCGCACCTGGCGTCCCCCCGGTGGGGTTGGATAGTCTCGGGCGTTGTCGATGCGGCCGGAGATGAGCTCGAGCGGGCGCGCCGCGCTGCCCCCCTGGCCGCTGCCGGCCCGGCCGCTGCCCGGACCATCGCCTTCTCCGCCGGCGCCGGTCCCTTCCCCTTGCTCGGCGGCTCCGGAGGTATTCGCAGTGCCGGTGGAAGCGGCACGGGGCGCGACTTGCGGGCGCGGCAGCGGTGCCTCCGGCGCGGCGACCTGCCGTGGAGTGGCGCGCCGCCCCTCCTCACTGGCGGCTCCCACTTCGGGCTCGGCTGCCGGCGAGGGCGTCGGTGAAGGCGTGGGCTCGGGATCGGGCGGAGCCGTGATGGTCACCGTCACCAACGAAGCCGCGCGGTCGAGCGCCTGCGTCGTGAATTCGGGTGCCAACAGCCGCGCGAGACCTGCAAGGGCGGCGACATGAAACACCGCGATGAGCGCCAGCATAGCCCACCGGGGACGGCGGCTTGGGCCGTAGCTCCGCTCCGACAGGCGGGATGAGGGTACAGGTGCCGGCACCGCTGCGACTCAAATCCAAGGGTCAGCGGCTGATCGTATCGAGGTTCAGCTCGCTGCCCACGCGCAAGTCACCCTGGCCATAGAGATAGTCCGGATCAAAGCCGGCGTAGTCCTCCAAGCGTTTGCGCTCCGCCACGTAGAGAGTGCCGCGCCGGAACTCCGCAATTCCTTCGCGGCGCATCTGGCCGAGCGCCCGATTCATGTGGATCGCCGTGGTGCCGCACATGTCGGCAAGATCGGCTTGGATCAGCGGCGTGCGCAAGCCGTCGCGACGTCCCAAGCCAACCAGATCGAGCCGATGCCACAATTCGGCGAAGATATGGGCGACACGCCGCGGCGCGGCCAGTTCCTCCATCTTCAGGATCCACTGCCGGTGGATCGCCGCATCCAGAAGCGTCGCGAACCACAGCAGCCGCGTCAGGTGCGGATGGCGCTCCACGACTCGTTCCAGCCGCTCATGGCTGATGTAGCCGACGAGCGCTTCGCCCAAAGCGGTAATGTTGTGGTCGAGGCGCTTGAGCGCGAAGCCGTGTAAATCGATGAAATCCCCCGGCACGTGCATACCGACGATGTAGCGTGAGCCATCGTCAACGATGCCGCGCAGCATGTATCCTTCGATAAGCAGCGTGGCGCGGTCGACTCGCTCGGCCCGATCGACGACGACGGTCCCGTGCGACAGGCGCTCGGTCCCCTCGATCAAGCCTTCCAGAATCTCCTTCTCCTCCTCCGTCATCGCGTGCCGGAGGCGGCCCATCAGGAATCTGCCGGTCAGAGGATATGTCTCAAGGTCGGTCGGGTTCCCCATAAGGGGACAATTGTCCGCGGACAGGCTTGTTCCGCCCGAAGGCGGCTAACCAAAGTCTCGTCGACCTCAGCGGCTCGGGATGCCGAGCAGTTCGATCTTGAACAACAACGTCGCTCCGCCTGGAATGGGTCCCCGACCGATCGGTCCATAAGCCAGCGAGGCGGGCGCGGCGATCTCGATCGTGTCGCCCACCGCCATGTGCGGAACGGCCATTTGCCATGCGCGAATCAAAGCGCGCAGCGGGAACGTGGCAGGCTCTTCGCGGGCGTAGGAGCTGTCGAATTCGGTCCCGTCGACCAAGGTTCCGGCGTAATGCAGCGTCACCGTGTCGTTGATGGTGGGGCGCTCGCCCGATCCATCGCCAGCGACACGGCGCCACAGCAAGCCGCCCTCCATCCAGTACCAGCCGTCCGCCGCCTGACGGCTCGCCAGCGCGAGCTGCTGGGCGTTGTGCCACGCTGCATCCTGCGACGGCCCGCTTGGCGCTTCCTGCGCCACGGCGCCGATCGGCATCAGGACCATGACGGCGGCGCATGCCGCGAGAAGCTTACGCGTCACTGTTCGACCTTCCGGAGAATGAGTGGTGAGCCCTGCTGGATTCGAACCAGCGACCTACTGATTAAAAGTCAGTTGCTCTACCGACTGAGCTAAGGGCCCGACCACGCGCGGCACCTACGGAGGCGAGCCTTTCTGGTCAACCTTGCGGTGAGTTGCTTGACGGTCAAATGGCTGAGCGGATCGCGCCAGTCGCCTGCAATGCGGGCAGCAGGACGCAGCACGAAGTCGCGGATGCGGAACAGCGGATGGGGTATCACCAGCCCCGGCTCCACATACGGACCGCCGCTCCACAAGATGATGTCGAGGTCGAGCACGCGCGAAGCCCACCTTTGCCCGCCCGTGCGGCGCCCGAAAGCGCGCTCTGTCGCCTTGAGCCGCGCCAGAAGCTCGGGCGGAGCAAGTTCGGTTTGGAGCAGCGCCGCCGAGTTGGCATATCGACGCAGCGAAGGTCCCACGGGATCGCTTAGCAGCACCGGCCCGCGCGCGGCGACCCTGACCCCTGCAGCCTCCAGCTCCTCCAGCGCCGCTGCCAGCACATCACGCGGGCGCCCATACCGATGGTGCGGCCGGTTCGAACCCAGCGCGATCAGGTACCGGTGCGTCAGATGTCCTCGCAGATGCGGCCGTAGAGCTGCGGACGCCGGTCGCGGAAGAAGCCCCAGCTGGCGCGATGCTTGGCGGCAGCCGTCAGGTCGAGCGTCGCTACCAGCGCGCCCGTATCGTCGGCACCGAACTCTTCGATCAGGTCGCCCCACTCGTCGCTGATGAAGCTGTGCCCGTAGAAGTTCTGCCCGTCCCCGCCGCACTCGTTCTCGTGCCCGATGCGATTGGCTGCGATCACCGGCATGCAGTTGCTGACCGCATGCCCGATCATCGCCCGGCGCCAGAGGCGGCTTGTATCCATCTCCGGGTCCTTGGGTTCGGAACCGATCGCGGTCGGGTAGAACAGCATTTCGGCACCGTTCAGCGCCATCACACGGGCAGCTTCAGGGTACCACTGATCCCAGCAGATCCCGACGCCGATACGCGTGCCGAAGACGTTCCAGGTCTTGAACCCGTCGTTCCCGGGCCGGAAGTAGAACTTCTCCTCATAGCCCGGGCCGTCGGGGATGTGGCTCTTGCGGTACGTCCCCATGATCTCGCCATCAGCGTCGATCATCGCCAAGGTGTTATAGTAGTGATGCCCGTCGCGCTCGAAGAAGCTCGTCGGGATGGCGACCTTGAGCTTCTTCGCCAGCTCGCGCATCGCCGCGACCGAGGGATGCTCGCCGACAGGCCGCGCGGTGGCAAACAGCGCGTCGTCCTCGATCTTGCAGAAATAGGGGCTGGAAAACAACTCCGGCGGCAGCACGATTTGCGCGCCCTTGCCGGCCGCGTCTTCGACCAGCGCGGAAACGGCGGCAATGTTCTCCTGCTCGTCGGATGAGCCGAGCGCGAGCTGCAGGGCAGCGACCGTGATCTTCGTCATGCGCCGCTATCTAGTGGCGCTGCCCCGCCGCACAAGCGCTATGGACGCTTGCGAAACAGCAGGGTCATGCGGTCGCTTTCCCCGATCGCATCGAGCTCAGCGCGACGGGGCGAGCCTTCGGGCGCGCCGCGGTAGCTGGGCGGCAGCGACCACACACCACCTTCCCAGTTCGCCGGGTCCTTCGCATTGGCGTTGATCTCGCTCTTCGCGACGAGATCAAAGCCATAGACATCGATCAGCGCGATCACGTCCTTCTCGCGCTGGTAGCCGTTGTCGCCGAGGGTGTAGCTCGCGGGCGCATCGGCCTTCGCTCGGTGCTGGACGATCCCGAGTAGCCCGTCGTCCTTGAGCAGCTTGCGGGCGGTGACGAGCGTG
>JAJUJV010000086.1 GCA_029265155.1 Altererythrobacter sp.
ACGGGCTTGCCGTTCTCGAAGCGCAGCGTCACCTGGCTCTTGGCATCGGGCTCGAGGAACGGCGCTGCGCCCGAATGGCGGTCGGCCGCCATGCGCTCCAGAATCTTGTGGCTGTAGTCGAGCGTCGCCGGCATCAGGTCGGGCGTCTCGTCGCAGGCGAAGCCGAACATGATGCCCTGGTCCCCGGCGCCTTCGTCCTTGTTGCCCGACGCATCGACGCCTTGCGCGATGTGCGCCGACTGGCCGTGCAGGTTGTTCTCGAAGCGCAGCGTCTCCCAGTGGAAGCCTTCCTGCTCGTAGCCGATCTCGCGCACGGTGCGGCGCACCGTCTGCTCGATCTCGTCCTGCGCGCCGGCGGCCCATTCGCCGTTCTCGTAGACACCCTTGCAGCGGATTTCGCCGGCGAGGACCACCAGCTGGGTGGTGGTCAGCGTCTCGCAGGCCACGCGCGCTTCGGGGTCCTTGGAGAGGAACAGGTCGACGATCGCGTCAGAGATCTGGTCCGAGACTTTGTCCGGATGACCTTCGGACACGCTTTCGGACGTGAACAGGTAGCTCTGACGCATGCGGACGGATCCCCTCAAGGCTAGATTGCGGGCGCGGTCCTAACCGTCGCGCCGGCGCAAGGCAACGGCGGCAAGGCCAAGGAAAACGATGGACCAGAAAAGCGCGAGGGCATTGCCAAGCAAGGCAAAGGGCGTCGGCGCGGCTGCCGGGGGAATCACGCCGTCGATCCGTCCGCCCTCGAGCTGCGGGAAGTGCTCGCGCACCACCCCGCGTGCGTCGATCACTGCGCTGATTCCGGTCGTGGTTGAGCGCAACACCGGCAGCCCCTCCTCGATCGCGCGCATCCGCGCCTGCGCGAGGTGCTGCGGCGGACCGTGGCTGCCGAACCAGCCGTCGTTCGACGGATTGAAGATGTAATCCGGCCGTTCGGCCCGATCGACGACTTCGCCCGAGAACACGATCTCGTAGCAGATCTGCATGGCCGCCTTGCCGAATGCCGCGAGATCGAGCGTTCGCGGTCCCGGTCCGGGCAGGAAGTCCATCGTCCCCGCCACCAGCCGGCTCAGGCCCAGCGGCTCCAGCAGAAAGCGCATCGGCAGGTATTCGCCGTAAGGCACCAGGTGCGCCTTGGCATAAGTGCCGCGGATCTCGCCCGCTCCGTCTATCGCCATGACCGAATTGTAGGCGCCGACCGCGCGCTCGCCCTCGACCTCCAGATTGACCGCGCCGGTCAGCAGCAGGCTTTCCGGCCCTATCGTCCGCCCGATCCGCTGCCGCGCCAGCAGCGGATCGGCAAACGCCGTCATCCGCTCGTAGTAGTGCTGCGGATATCCGGGGCTGAGGTAATCGGCGAGGCCGGATTCGGGCCAGAGCACCAGCCGCGGTTCGTCCGGCACCCGCGGCTCGCTGAGCTGCGCGAGCTGCACGAAATTGGCTTCGTAGTGGCGTGGGTCGTTGATCCGGTCCTGCGTGAGGTCCGGCTGGACCAGCGTGAAGCGCACCGTTCCTTCGCGCGCGGCCGGCGCGGGCCAGTACATGCCGGCCGCGAGAAGCGCGGCCACCACGGCGGTCACTCGATAACGCCGCTCACGCAGCAGTGCGGCGAGCGCTGCGGAAAGGAACACCGCGAGGCCCGACAAAGCATAAGTGCCCATCCACGGCGACAGCGCGGCAAGACCCGGCCGGTCGAACGGCCCGAGCAGGACCATCGCGAACGGGTTCCACGCATAGCCGGTGAAGACCCGGGCGCGCAGCAGCTCCGCCACGATCCAACAGCCCGCCAGTGCGAAAGCCAATACCCACGGCCGCCCACGCCCGGCGAGCGCCCGCGCGCCCAGCGCGGCGAGGGCAGGGTAGACGGCGAGGTAAAGCGAGAGCAGCGGCACTGCCACCCAGCCGAGCACCGCCGGCATTTCCGCCTGGTGGGTGAAGGCGGTGGCGATCCAGTTGTTGCCGAAGGTGAAATGAGCGAAGCCGAACAGCCAGCCGAGCCAGACGGCGCGCTTCGCATAGGGCGCGTCGGCCAGCAACGCGGCGAACCCGGCCATTGCCAGCATCGCCAGCGGCCACAGCCCGAGCGGCTGGAACCCCGTCGCAGCGAGGAAGCCGAATGCCAGCGCCGCCAGGCGCGGACGCGATGCAACAATCTGCCAGAGACGACCCATTACGGCTCCGTGTCGCCCCTGAGCCTCAGGCGCAAGCGTCAGCTGACGGCTTCGAGCGTCTCTTGGTCGCCGTCGTCGGCGGGACGCGTCCGACGGGTCCGGCGCTTCGGAGCCGGCTTGGCTTCCTGTTCCTCGCGATCTTCCTCGCGCGGGATCGACGGCGGCAGGATACCTGCGTCGAAGGTCGCTTCTTCCGCTTCGGCCGGAGCCTCGGCAGCGGCGCCGTTCTTGGCAGTGCGTCCGCCGCGCGAACGGCGCGAAGCCCGTGCATCGCGCACGAACGGATTGTCCGTCGCGGTCGCTTCGTGGGCTTCTTCGCCTTCGACGCCCGGTTGGCCCTCGGCCACTTCCGTCCGCTCTTGCTCGTTGCGTTCGCGGCGACGGCGCGGGCGCTCGTCCCGGCCGCTGTCTTCCTGGTCGGAAGTCTCTTCGCGCTCTGCCGCCTCGGCTTCGTCGCTGTCGAATGCCTGTTCGCGATCGTGCTCGCGCCGCGGCCGCGTGTCTTCCTTCTGCGCGCGGCTGTCGGCCACGACACGGAAGTAGTGATCGGCAAACTGCAGGTAGTACTCGGTCAGCACGCGATCGCCGTTGAGCGATGCATCGTGAGCAAGCTTTTTGTACTTTTCGAGCATCTGCGGCGCATTGCCCCGCGCCCGGCTGTCGATCCGGTTGCCCTGGTTGCCGCCGCCCTGACCACGATTGTTGCCGCGGCCGCGCCGACGATTGTTATTGCGATTCTGGTTCAAAGGAATTCCGCTTCCTTGACTATGACCGGCACATCCCGGTCGCATGACCCCCTCCACGGTGCCGGCCGAAAAAGGCGGACACTCTCGTGGTTCCCCATCTGCACTACCGACGGCCTATGCCGCTTTTTCACTAGCAAATGATGGAGTTAAGGCCCGGTATCGGCATTTGCCGCCCCACCGCTGGCCTAGGCCGAGACGTAGTGACTCGCCGGCGGTTTGCCAAGAACTAATTACGACGCTAGCGCGCGACGCTACCTGCACGCGTCTGCAGGACCAGCGCGCGGGGCCTGCCGCCGAGGTCGTGGTGGAGCTGCGAAGCGAAGCCCGCCTGCGCCGCCAGCGTGGCGACGGCCTGGCTCTGTACCGCGCCGATTTCGAGCACCGCCACGCCGCGTTCGGTTAGCAGCGCGGGCAGCTGCGGGACCAGCACCCGATACGCATCGAGCCCCTCGGCACCGGCAAACAAGGCGCCTGCCGGCTCCCACTGCCGCACCGCCGGCGCAATCGGCGCATCGTCCTCGACATAAGGCGGATTGGCGAGGATCAGATCGAACCGGCCGAGATCGTCGCTCCAGCCCGGCTGGTCCCAATCGGCCTCGCGAAAACTCGCCCGCTCCGACAGGCCCAGCTGCTCGGCATTTGCCGCGGCGATGGCCAGCGCTTCGTTCGAACGGTCGATGCCGAGGCCTGTCGCCTCCGGCCGTTCCGCCAAGACCGTCAGCAGCAGCGCGCCCGAACCCACCCCGCAATCGAGCACGCGCGGAGGCTGAGCGCAGGCTTCAAGCGCCGCAGCGACGGTGGTCTCGCTGTCCATCCGCGGGATCAGCACCCCCGGCGCGACCGCAAATTCCCGCCCGTAGAACTCCTTCCGGCCGAGGATAAAGGCGATCGGTTCGTGCGCTGCCCGCCGCTCGACGAGTGCGGCGAAAGCGGCGGGAGCGGGCGCATCCATGTGCCGCAGCAGCAGCTCGGAGCGCGACACGCCGAGCGCATGCGCCATCAGCAGCTCGGCATCGAGGCGGGCGGTATCGGACGTCTCACCGAGGCGGGCCGCGGCTTCGCGCAAGGCCTGGGCGATGGTCACCGCCCTCAGTCTCCGAGCGCGGCGAGCCGCTTGGCCTGGTCTTCGGCTATGAGCGCGTCGATCAACTCGGTCAGGCCGTGGCCGGCGAGCACTTCGTCGAGCTTGTGCAGCGTCAGGCCGATGCGGTGGTCGGTCACCCGCCCTTGCGGGAAGTTGTAGGTACGGATGCGCTCCGAACGGTCGCCGCTGCCGACCATCGCCTTACGCGCTTCGGCTTCGGCGCCGTGGGCTTCGTCGCGCATCTTCTCGTAAAGCCGCGTGCGCAGCACCTGCATCGCCTTGTCGCGGTTGCGGTGCTGGCTGCGCTCGTCCTGCATCGCGACGACGATACCGCTGGGGATGTGGGTGATGCGCACGGCGGAATCGGTGGTGTTGACGTGCTGACCGCCGGCACCCGACGAGCGGTAGATGTCGATCCGGAGGTCGCCCGGATCGATCTGCACGTCGACTTCGGTCGGCTCGGGCAGGACGGCGACGGTTGCTGCCGAGGTGTGGATGCGCCCGCCGCTTTCGGTCACCGGTACGCGCTGCACGCGGTGCACGCCGCTTTCGAACTTGAGCTTGGCGAACACGCCATTGCCCGAGACGTTGGCGACGATTTCCTTGAAGCCGCCGATGTCGGACGCGTTCATGCTGATCGGCTCGACCTTCCACCCCTGCTCGGCGGCATAGCGCTCGTACATGCGGTAGAGGTCGGCAGCGAACAGCGCTGCTTCGTCGCCGCCGGTGCCGGCGCGGATTTCGAGCATGGCCGGACGCGCGTCGGCCGCGTCGCGCGGCAGCATCGCGATCTGGAGCTGGTGCTCGGCTTCGGGGAGGCGCTGGCGCAGCTCGGCGAGTTCCTCGTCGGCGAGCGCTTTCATCTCGGGGTCGTCGGCCATGGCGGAGAGTTCGGCGATCTCCGCGCGCATCGCCCGCACGTCCGCGGCGACGCGAGCGACCGGCTCCAGTTCGGCGTAGTCGCGACTGGCCGCAACGAACGCCTCGCCTTCGAGCTGCCCCGAAGCGAGGCGCGCTTCGAGTTCGGCGAAGCGGTTGGCGATTAGCGCGAGGCGCTCTTCGGGGATGTTCATTGCGCCTGCACTACACCGCCCAAAGTCAGACCAACCCAGTTGTGATTCTGCTCGGTTTCCGGCCAGTCCGGTGCGAACTCCTTTCGGATGGCGGCGTCTATCGTGCTCGAGACCCGCTCGTCACGGCGTTCCATCGACGGAACTCGCAAGAAGACAGAGTTCGCGTCGTCGCCGTCCGGAGCAGCCACCACTAGAATATGCTTCGGTTTCGCCTTCACCGCTCGGTCGAATCTCTTTCGAGGCGACCCAGTGGCAAACATCTCGCAGACCAATCCTTCGCGCCGTAGTAGCGATGTAAGGCGCTGTGCGAATAGGTCAGCTGCGGGGTATTCAAGCACTACCGCCAACTCCAGCGTTGGCTCCGAAGCATCTACCAACATCGCCAGCCGCTCGATGCCCGCGGCCCAGCCGACGGCCGGGGTGTGCAGGCCGCCGAGGTTTTCGATCAGGCCGTCGTAGCGGCCGCCGCCGAGGACCGTGCCTTGGGCGCCGAGGCGGTCGGTGACGAATTCGAAGGCGGTGTGGCGGTAGTAGTCGAGGCCGCGGACCAGCGCTTCGTTGCGCTGCCAGGCGACGCCCGCTGCCTTCAGCCCCTCGCAGACCTGACCGAAGAAGTCCTGCGCTTCGCCTGAAAGAAACGCGTCGATCTTCGGCGCCTCGGCCGTGAAGGGCTTGTCGCGCGGGTCCTTGCTGTCGAGGATGCGCAGCGGATTGCGTTCGAGGCGGTCTTGGCTGTCTTCGCTGAGCGAAGCCTTGTGATCGCGAAAATATCCGATCAGCGCCTGCCTCCAGGCTTCGCGGCTCGGCGCGTCGCCCAACGTGTTCAACTGCAGCGTGACGCCGTCGGCGATGCCGAGCTCTTTCAGGAGCTGGTCGGCCATCGCCAATAGCTCGACGTCCGCCTGGGGCTCGGCCGCGCCGATGATTTCGGCGTCGATCTGGTGGAACTGTCGGTAGCGGCCCTTCTGCGGGCGTTCGTAGCGGAACAGCGGCCCGTGCGTCGCAACCTTCAGCGGTGCGTACTGCTGCCAGCCGGCGGTGAGATAGGCGCGGGCGATGCCGGCGGTGAATTCGGGGCGCAAGGTAAGCGATTCCCCGCCGCGGTCCTCGAACGAGTACATTTCCTTCGAGACGACGTCGGTGGTCTCGCCGAGCGAGCGGCTGAACACTTCGGTCCGCTCGAACACCGGCATTTCGACGCGGCGGAAGCGGTAGAGCTTGCGCACGCGCTCGAACGTTTCGACGACATGCGCGAAAGCTTCCGCTTCGGGGCCGAAGATGTCCTGAGTGCCGCGAATGGGCTTCGGGGTTTCGATTTTCGCCATCGCGGGCGCGCTTAGCTTCAATGCCGCCGTTCGCCTAGATGCCGACGGAGCTGGTTGCGGATGGAACCGGTTGCCGCCAAGGTCCGGCGCATGACGATCGCCCGCTTCGCCGCACCCCTTGCCCTCGCCCTCCTGCTCGCCGCGCCGGCCTCCTCGCAAATGGCCGAGCGTTCCGCGCCCATCGCCACGCCGCTGCCGCCGGCAATACCGGCCGCTCGGGACGTTCCGTTCCCCGGCACGATGACGCTCGACATTGATGCGACCGATCTCGTCCGCGGCGTCTATCGCGTGAAGCAGACCGTGCCCGTTCCGGCGGGCGCGACCGAGCTGGTACTGCTGCTGCCCGAGTGGCTGCCGGGTAAGCACGCGCCGCGCGGGCAGCTCAACCTGCTCGCGGACTTGCGCTTCGAAGTCGACGGGCGGCCCGCCGAATGGACCCGCGATCCGGTGGAAGTCTATGCCTTCCGAGTGCCTATCCCCGCGGGTGCCCGCGAAGTGACCGCGAGCTTCGTCCACACGAGCCCACTCCAATCGAGCGAGGGGCGCGTCACGATGACGCCCGAAATGCTCAACCTGCAGTGGGAAGCGATGAGCCTTTACCCGGCCGGGCACTACGTGCGGCAGATCGCGGTCACGCCGACGGTGACGTTCCCCGAGGGATGGCAGGTCTTCACCGCGCTCGACGGGCAGAGCCGGGCGGGGAACCGCGTGACCTGGGCGACGGTCGATTACGAGACCCTGGTCGATTCCCCCGTGTTCGCCGGCGCGCATGCGAAGGTGTGGGACCTCGGGCACACGGTAAAGCTCGACGTCGTGGCTGACGAGCCGCGCCTGCTCGACGCCAAGCCCGAGCACATCGCCACCTACGAGAAGCTGGTCGACGAAGCGCTCGAGCTGTTCGGCTCGCGCCCGTTCGATCACTACGACTTCCTGCTGGCGCTGACCGACCGGCTCGGCGGAATCGGGCTCGAGCACCACCGTTCGAGCGAGAACGACTACAAGCCGACCGCTCTCATCGACTGGGACAAGATGGCGTGGGATCGCAACGTGATCCCCCACGAGCTCGTCCATAGCTGGAACGGCAAGTACCGCCGCCCCGAGGGCCTGTGGACGCCCGACTACCGCCAGCCGATGCAGGACAACCTGCTGTGGCTCTACGAAGGGCAGACGCAGTTCTGGGGCTGGGTGCTCTCGGCGCGCTCGGGCGTGCAGCCGAAGGACATCGTGCTCGGCGCGCTGGCCAATTCGGCCGGGTACTATTCGGAGCAGGCCGGCCGTGCTTGGCGCTCCGTCGAGGACACGACGCACGATCCGATCGTCAACGCGCGGCGGCCGCTGCCCTATTCCTCGCTCAGCCGGAGCGAGGACTATTACAGCGAGGGCATGCTGGTGTGGCTCGAGGCCGACCAGATCATCCGCGAAGGCACGCGCGGACGGCGCGGGCTCGACGACTTCGCCCGCGCGTTCTTCGGCGGTGAGGACGGCGATTGGGGGCAGGTGACTTACGACTTCGACGATGTCGTGGCGGCCCTGAACGCGGTGCATCCGTACGATTGGGCACAGTTCCTGCAAACGCGCTTCCAGACGCCGGGGCAGCCGGCGCCGCTCGCGGGAATCGAGCAGGCCGGATACCGCCTGGTCTGGAAGGAGGAGCCGAACCCTTACGAGAAGGGGCGGATGAGCGGCAGCGGCTATCTCAACCTGCAGAATTCGCTCGGCGTGAACCTGGCGAGCGACGGGCGGGTGACGACGACGCTATGGGACAGCCCGGCGTTCGATGCCGGCATCGTCAACGGCGCGCAGGTCGTGGCGGTGAACGGCGAGACTTACAGCGAGGAGCGGATCAAGCGCGCGATCACCGCCGCGAAGGACGGCGAGGCGCCGATCCGGCTGCTGGTCAAGCGCGGGGATCGGTTCCTGGAGGTTGCGGTCCCCTACAGCGGCGGATTGCGCTACCCATGGCTCGAGCGCGTGGGCGAACGCGAGGCGGGGCTCGACCGGCTGCTGGAGGCGCGGACGAGCGGTTAGAACCTCCCCGCTGGCGGGGAGGGGGACCGCCGCCGAAGGCGGTGGTGGAGGGGGTTCTCGGCAGACGCTGCGTGTGGCGGACTGCCCCCTCCGTCATTCGCTTCGCGAATGCCACCTCCCCGCTAGCGGGGAGGATTTGTCATTCCGCCGCTTCGAGGAATCGCTCGTCGATGTCGACGTCCGCCTGCCAGCTCTTGAGCTCGGGCAGGACCTCTTTCGCGAACAG
The DNA here is from genome assembly GCA_029265155.1 of Altererythrobacter sp. Taxonomy (GTDB): domain Bacteria; phylum Pseudomonadota; class Alphaproteobacteria; order Sphingomonadales; family Sphingomonadaceae; genus Croceibacterium_A. The sequence goes on from JAJUJV010000086.1 coordinate 8,654, forward strand.
GTGCATGTTCTTGAGGCATTCGTCCTGCGGCATGCCGCCGTAGTAGACGTGCGGGAAGAAACCCTGCGGCTTGTAGAACTCCTTCAGCTCCCACATCCGATCGAGGATCATCTGCGGGGTGCCGGTGACCGCGCCCTTAGCGAACTCCTCGACGTAGGGTTCGATCGCCTCGGGGGCGAGGACCATGTTCTCGTAGTGCTCGTAGCCCTTGATCTGCGGGAACTTGCCCGGCGTATCGAGGTGGTAGTTGCGGATCGCGGCGCGCATGGTGTTGGCGAGGTACTTGCGGCCCTGGAGCTCGGCGTATTCGGCGCTCTCGTCGACGTAGTAGTTGCCGCCGAGCATCGGCGGGGGCGGCTGGGTGCCGGGGCCGTTCACTTCCTGCCAGACCGCGGTGTACTTGTCAGGCGGGACGTCCTTGCCGCGCTGGGGCAGCATCAGGATCATGTTGCCGCAGCCGAGCCGCGCGGCGGTGTACATCGAGTTGCCCGACAGGCTGCCGCAGAACTTGCGCCCTTCGAAGCCCTTGATCGGGCCCGGACGCAGCTCGCTCTTCGGGATGTTCGCGTAAATCCCGCGGCCTTCGATCACTCCGGTCTCGAGCGCCGGTATCAGCGTCTCCAGCAGGTCGTTGTACATCTGCCGGCTCTGGTTCATGTCGATGCCGAGCCCGGCGAACTCGTGCTGCGC
>JAJUJV010000067.1 GCA_029265155.1 Altererythrobacter sp.
ACTGCGTTCGACGCCGTCGCACCCGGAAACGAGGCGAGCGCGTCGTCGATATGATCCTGTCTCAGATCGGCCAAGACAACCCGAACACCGCGCCCGACGAGTGTCTTGGCGATACCCAACCCGATCCCGCTGGCGCCGCCGGTGATGAACGCCGTTTTCCCTTCGAATCCCGTAATCGGCATTGGCTCTCCCGCTATTGCCTACTCCGTCGACGCATCGCCCAACGATCAACAAAAGGAAAGGCGATCCAGAACGTACCGGTTGCCTTGACGACACCTTTTGGACATTGGTGTCAGCAGTAACCAGAATCCTCAGCGGCTCCGGCACGGCGCGCTGAAAGCGATAAAAGGTCGTACAGCACCGTGGCGCAAGCTGAAGCCGAGACCAACGGCCGTTTTCTGGTATCGGAAGCGGTGCGGCAGCAGGTCATCTTAGATATTCCCGCCCATGGCTCGCTGACCCCGCTTGCGGAGATCGCCCGGCAGTTGGTCGGATGCGAGGCCGCGATCATTGCGATCGAGGACGGAGATCGCCTGCTCCAGCCAACCGCGGTCCGCTTCATCTCGGTGTCAAGCGACGGAGCCTTTAGCACCTCGGCAGCATCCGAAGCGGTCGATCCGCTGAACGCGCAGGAATTGGGTTTAGCGTTCTACGCAGGCCTGCCGCTGCGCACCGCGGAAGGAGATATCATCGGCACGCTCGCTCTCATCGATTCGAAGCCCCGAACCGTCAGCGAAGAGCAGATCAGGATGCTAAAGCTGTTCGCATCCGAGGTAGTGGCGCTGGTCGCATCCCACTTGCGCAGCAAAGCGACGACTATTCGGTAGAAAGCGGGAACTCCCCTAGCCCAGCGCCGCTCAGCGTCGCGGCTGGCTACGCCCCCTGCGTTCGGCGCGCTCCGTCACAACTTCTTCTGCGATCTTTGTCAGGGCACGACTCACGTCGACAACCTGGGTCGGCGAGAGGCTCCGGATGATCCGCGAAAAATAGGCTTGGCGCCGGCGACGGATCTCGCGGAAAAGTTCCTGTCCTGATTGGGTCGGCGCAATGATCATTGCTTTGCGGCTGCCCGGTTCGAATTCGCGCGAGACGAGGCCACTATCCACCAGGGCGCGCACTGCCCGGCTTACCTCGGCGGGATCCGCCTCTGCCGCATCTCCGATGAAGCTGGCCGTCGCCGGGCCCGAAATGCACACGAAAGCCAGCACGCGCCATTGAGCGACAGAGATGCCGAACTCGGCCTGCAGCTTCCGTGAAGTTTCCCGCTCGATCATCTTGGCAAGGACGAGAAGACGAGGCGACAAGCCCGGGTCCCCGAACATGTGCCAGATGGCAGGCAGTCGGGTTTCGGGCACGCCGGAGCCTGTTTGCTCCGCGGCATCGTCATACGGAACCGAATTGGCCTTGGTCAGATGACCCTCGTTCGATTTTCAGCGCGCGCCCGTAGCGGCGGCCACATCCATCTATCCACCACTTTCTTGACAAATCAACAATGGTGGCGGAAGCTGCCGGTGCGTTGACAACACAAGACATGCGCCGCCGCCAGTGAGCGCATCGGGGAGAGAGCGATGACCACACCGTCCGACGGCACCGCGCGTCTGATGCCGATCCGCCGTGGGACCAGCGCGGCTGCGCTGGCGATTTCCTTGGCGCTTGCAGTTCCGGCCGCCGCTCAGGACACGGGATCCCCGCCGGATCAACCCGCTGCGGGCCAACCTTCGACGGAGCAACCAGACGCCGGGCAGCCGATTGTCGTCACCGGTTCGCGCATTGCCCGGTCAGGCTTCACGGCGCCCACGCCGGTCACGGTTCTCGGCGACGAACAGATTGCCAGGCAAGGCGCATCGAACATCGCCCAAGTTCTGAACGAAATTCCCGCGTTCAGGGGCCAGAGCACCCCGGCCACGACCGCGATCTTCGTCAGCAATCTCGGCGCTTCCACAGCGGACTTGCGCGGCCTCGGCGGCAATCGCACGCTGGTGCTGATCGACGGGCGCCGTGTGGTTGCCTCCACGGTTGCAGGCGGTTCGTTTACTCCGGCCAACACGGTGGACCTCAACCTCGTCCCGTCCTCGCTGCTCGAGCGAGTCGAAGTCGTCACTGGCGGCGCCTCGGCTGCGTACGGCTCGGACGCAGTTGCCGGGGTCACCAACCTCATCATCAACCGCAACCTCGAAGGCCTGCGCTCGACTCTGCAATACGGCGTCTCCGAAGTCGGTGACAACGAAGAGTATCTGATGAGCGTGGCGTATGGCACGCGTTTCGCAGATGGCCGGGGGCGGTTCGTGGCCGGCGCGGAATACGTCGACAATGAAGGAACGGGCGACTGCTACACACGTGCCTGGTGCGCCGAGAGTTACAACACGATCAGCAATCCGTTCGTGGCCGGCAGCACAACCGAGCGCGTGATCGCCGGACAGCCCGCGACGATCATCATGCCGAACGCCCGTACTGCGACGGCATCGCTGAACGGTTTGATCATTTCAGGGCCGCTGCGCGGCACCGAGTTCAATCCTGACGGCACGACCTTTGCGCACGACTACGGCGTCTACGGCGGCGCCGGGCTGTTCCAGAGCGGCGGCGGCGATCCGGTGCTGCCGTTCTACCAGTACTTCCCCATTGCCGCGGAAAGCACGCGCGCGAACCTATTCGCCAGTCTCGACTATGACGTGTCGGACGCGCTGAACTTGTTTGTGCAGGGCTCCTTCGGCACGGTGAAGGGACAAATCCTGGGGTCGAGCCGGCGCGACATCTCGCCGGTCGGTTCGTGGGCGATCTTCAGCGACAACCCCTATCTGCCGGATCCCGTAGCCGCGCAAATGGCGGCGACCAACGCCCGCTGCGCGCCGGCGCTGCAAAGCCCGGCCGACACGCGCAACTGCGTGCCTTTCGGCCGCATCTGGAACGATATCGGCCCGCAACTCGGCGATGTCGATCGCCAAACCTATCGGGTCGTCACAGGGTTCGATTGGGAGTTGGGCGGCGGCTGGACGGTGGACGGTTACTACCAGTATGGGCGCACCGAATACGCCCAGCGCGGGTACAACACTACGATCAATTCGCGGATGCGGCGCGCCATGGACCCGGTGCTCGACGGTGTCGGCAACATCGTCTGCCGCGTCAACGCCGACGCCGACCCGTCCAACGACGATCCCGCCTGTGCCCCAATCAACCCGTTCGGCCAGGGTGCCATCAGCCAGGCTGCGCGAGCTTACGTTACCGGCACGGCGGTGCAGGATACCACGCTGACCCAACACGTGGCAGCAGTAACCGTGCGCGGCGATGTGATCGACTTGTGGGCTGGTCCCCTCGCAGTCGCGGCCGGAGCCGAATACCGCCATGACGGGGTCTCAGCGTTCAACGATCCGATTTCGGCCGCGAACGATTTCTTCACCAGTCCGGGCGGCGGCATCGTCGGAAACGAGCAGAGCCTGAACGTGAAGGAGGGATTCGTTGAGCTGGCACTGCCGCTCGCCCGTGACCTGCCGTTCGCCTATAGCGCCGAACTCAACGGCGCCATCCGGGTGACCGATTACAGCAACAGCGGCCAAGTCGAGACCTGGAAGATCGGTGCCGACTGGCAGCCGTTCGAGTTCCTGCGTTTCCGCGGTACCCGCTCCCGCGATATCCGCGCGCCCAACTTGTTCGAACTCTATGGAGCACCGCAAAGCTCGTTCCAAACGGTGGACGATCCCCAAAATGGCGGCGCGCGAGGCCTTTACCCCACGCTGTTGAGTGGGAATGCCGCTCTGCAGCCCGAAGTTGCCGACACCTGGACGGCAGGCGCAGTCATAACGGCAGGCCTTGGTTCAGCCGGTCGGCTGCGCTTCTCCGCGGACTGGTTCGACATCGCACTTGACGGTGCGATCAGCACACTCGGTGCGCAAACCATCGTGAACCGCTGCTCCGAAGGCAACGCGGCGCTGTGCGAGTTCGTTACGCGCGACAGCGGCGGCACGATCACCCAGATCACCAACCCCAATCTCAACCTCAACACACTGATCACCCGCGGCTGGGATTTCGAAGCCGACTACAACCTGCCGTTGTCTGCCGGCTCGAGCCTGGGCTTGCGGGTGCTGGCGACGTACGTGAAGGATCTGATCACGATCGACACCGCAGGCGTTGCTATCGACCGTGCCGGCCAGAACGGCTCCGGCGTGTCGCAGCCGTCGGGTGTGCCGGACTATACGATCAACGGCTTTATAACTTACCAGGGCGACCCGTTCTCGGCGCAGATCCAGGTGCGGCACATCTCCAGCGGGCTGTTCCAAGTTACCAACATCGGCCCGCATCAGGAGGGCTACAGCCCGCTGCTGCCGAACAGCATCGATGACAATCTGGTCGAAAGCGTGACTTACGTGAACCTCAACGCGCAGTACCGCTTGTGGCAGGGCGGCGATCGCCACGTCGAGCTGTTCGGAGTGGTCAACAACCTGTTCGACAAGGATCCGCCGAAGAACCTGCCGTCGAGCTTCGGCCCGACCAACAATGTGCTCTACGACGTCATCGGGCGCAGCTACAAAGTCGGTCTGCGGCTGACCTATTGAGGCCAGCAGCGAAAGACGCAGGCCGTGGAAGGTGAGACCTTCGAGTTGATCATGCGCGACGGCGTCGATCCTTCGACCGCGCCTCACAAGCCGCCGCTTCCACCCCCCGATTACGCGTGCTGGGAGGAAGAGGGGCTGCTGATCGAACGCAATGTGGAAGTGCCGATGCGCGATGGAGTGCGCATCCTGGTCGACATCTACCGCCCTGCCTCGGCGCCCGATGCGGACCTGCCGATCCTCCTCGGTTGGAGCCCCTACGGCAAGCATGGCCTGTCGGCGTCGCTTTGGCCGCCGGCCGGAGTCGAAGCGGGTTGGATCTCGCGTTTCACCGCGTTCGAGGCCCCCGATCCGCAGTTCTGGTGTCCGCGCGGCTATGCCGTGGTATTCGCCGATCCGCGCGGAGCGTGGCTGTCCGAAGGCGACCTACGGCACAACGGCATCGGCGAAGGCGAGGACTGCTACGACTGCATCGAGTTCCTCGCTGCGCTGCCGTGGAGCAACGGCAAAGTCGGGATGACCGGCGTGTCGTACCTCGCGGCGATCCAGTACCTCGTCGCTTCGCTGAAGCCGCCCCATCTTGCCGCGCTCAACCCATGGGAAGGGTTCTCCGACTGGTACCGCGAATTCGCCTATCACGGCGGGATCCGCGAGACCGGCTTCGTGCCGCGTGCCTCGGCGAACTTGCGCTACTCGCTCGGGCGGACCGAGGATACCGACGCCAACGTGCAAGCTCATCCGCTTCATGATGCGTACTGGCGCAGCAAGGAAGTCGATCTCGCCTCGATCGAGATCCCGGCTTACGTGGTGGCGAGTTGGTCCGATCACGGGCTGCACACGCGCGGGACCATCGAGGCTTGGCGGCAGATGAACTCAGCGCAAAAGTGGCTGGAGATACACGGCGACAAGAAGTGGGCGCACTACTACCGCCCCGAAAGCCGGGCAAAGCAGGCGGCGTTCTTCGATCACTTCCTGAAGGGCGTCGACCGGGGCGTCGAAAGCTGGCCAAGGGTGAACATTGAAGTGCGCGAGAGCGCGCGGGTTCGCCATGCCCGGGCCGAGCGCGAGTGGCCCCTGGCGCGCACCGAATATCGCCCGCTGTACCTCGACGCCGCTGCCGGAACGTTGAACCCCTCACCGCTCGACACGGAGACCTGCGCCGCCTACGATCCGTGTGACGAGGAGGGCGAGGCTGCATTAGATTTCCGCTTCGACGCCGACACGGAGCTCACCGGCCATGCGGCGCTGAAGCTGTGGGTCGAAGCCGAAGGCGCCGACGACATGGACCTGTTCGTTGCCCTGCAGAAGCTCGACCGCGACGGGCAGCCAGTAGGCTTCCATTTCTATGCGTTCTACGACAACGGACCGGCCGCACTGGGGTGGCTGCGCGCCAGCCACCGCGAGCTCGACGAAACGCGTTCCACGCCGTGGCGGCCCGTCCACCGCCATGAACGCGAGCAACCGCTGCGCGCAGGCGAGATCGTGCCGGTGGAGATCGAGCTGTGGCCGTTCTCGACGCTGTTTCGCGCCGGCGAGACCCTGCGGTTGCTTATCAAGGGCATGGACATCTACCGCGATGCCCTGCCCAACCTGCCGTTCGCCCGGCATGAGGACTTGCGCAATCGCGGGCGCCATCTGATCCATTGCGGCGGCCGCTATGACAGCCGGCTGCTGGTGCCTGTAATCCCTGAGCAGCAAGGTTCGTAACGCATAGGCCGCCCGCGGAGAAGCCGCGGGCGCCATTAACCCTTTCCTTGCGACTGCCCGTGTAGCCTTGCGGTATGTACCGCGGCTCCGACTTCGAGGTGGCCGCGGGTCCGGCCGACGCGTGTGCCCACTCGGGCGGCGCCGACCGCATTTCCGGGCCTGCGAAAACCAATCGCGCTGCGATCGCCACCGTGCGCCTGCCGTTCCAGGTTGGTGCCCGCACCGTGGCGCGCGTCAGCCTTCGGTTGAGCCGGCTGGCGATTTCGTTGGAGCAGGCATTAGACGGGGCTCTGCCCCCATTGCCGTCCCTCCCCGGAGATGCGGACGGCTACCTAATACGCGCCGTGCCCGAAGGATTGCAGTCGCTGTTGCGAGCCGACCGCACGCTCCGCGTTTTCGTGCGGCAGAGTTATGTCCGCTACTACGCGGAACTGGACCAGCCCTTCGACGCCTATTTCGCGGACATGTCTGGCAACAGCCGCTCCACTTTGCGCCGCAAGATGCGGAAGCTGAGCGAGCGGTGCGGCGGAAAGCTCGACATCCGGCTCTACCGCCGGCCTGAGGAGATGGAGGAATTCCATGCCCACGCCCGCGCAGTATCGCAGCTGACCTACCAGGAGCGGTTGCTCGACGCTGGACTACCCGAGGAATCGCTCGCTGAGGCCGTTGCGCTCGCTGCGAAAGACCGGTTGCGCGCATGGCTGCTCTTCATCGACGACGTGCCTGTCAGCTATCTATACCTTCCGGTCGAAGGCGACACGCTGATCTATCACCAGCTCGGCTACGATCCGGCGTTCGCGCGGTGGTCCCCCGGAAGCGTCCTGCAACTCGAGGCGATGCGGATGCTGATGGAGGAAGGCCGTTTCCGAAGGATCGACTTCACCGAAGGCGATGGCCAGCACAAACGGCAGTTCGCCAATGGCAGCATTCCCAGCGCCGATCTGATGCTGTTGCGGCCTAGGCTCCGCAACCTGGCTGCCGCCCATGCGCTGCAAGGCTTCGACGGCTCCGTTTTGCTTGCCAAGCGGCTGCTCGAGCGCCTCGGCCTGTATGCGGCAGGGCGGGCGATGCTGCGTTGATCGCTCGAAAGACGTTCAGGCCCGGTCACCGCTTAGCCGGTTGTTACCAATTTCATCCTAAAGCCCGCGTCAGGAGTAGCTTTCGTGTTTCATAGTAGCGTGGCGAAAGAGACGGACGTCCGGGTCGAGATTGCTCAGGGCTTTCCGCCGGCCCTCGATGAGCTGGCGGCGCGGCTACCCTGCGGTCGCAGCTTCCTGCGTGCCGCCTGGTACGAAGCGACTGCAGCGGGCGATCCGCTCACCGTTCTTGCCACTCGCCAGGACGGCCATCCGATTGCAGCGATCCCCACAGCGAGCGTTGGCCCGCCGCTGGTTGGCGCGCGAGCGGTGCCGGGGAGCTACTGGCCGTTTCGATCTATCCTGATCAGCGCCGACGCCGAAGAGGCGGAACTTACGGCGCTCCTGGCAGACCCCTCGGTGCGCCGCGCCCTTGCACCCGTATGGCGAGTGGGGCCGGTGCTGCGCGATGACGGGGCGACGCGCATGCTCAAACGCGCGGCGGCCGACGCGGGCTGGACCGTTCTCGTCCGAACGCTGGGCCAGACTTGGCAACTTGATCTCGCCGCCCTCAGCGCGTCCGGGGCCTGGCCGCGCAAGTCCACCCGCCGCCGTTTGGCAAACTACGAGCGGCAGCTCGGCAGGGAGGGCGCTGTCGCGTTTCGCTCGATAACTGGCCATGCTTGGGATGCTACCACGCTGCAGCAGCTCGCCGCCGTTGAAGCGAACAGCTGGGTCGGAAAGACCACGGACGGCGGTGGCGCGAAGTTCCTCACCGTCGATCAGCGGGATCTCTGGCGGCGGGCGGTACGGGATCCGCTCATCGCTGATGCGCTTTCGGCAACGATCTTGAGCGTTGCCGATGAGCCGATCGCCTTCTCGTTCGATCTGCGCGCCGGACCGCGTCAGTATAGCATTGCCAGCAGCTACGACGACCGTTTTGCTTATGCTCGGCCGGGGAAGATCGTGACTTACCGTCAACTGGCCTGGGCCGCGGCGCAGGGCGTGGAGACGGTCGATCTTGGCGCGGGTGACAGCGGCTATAAGCGCGAAATGGGGGCGGAAGCTGGGTCGGAAGTAGTCGATCTGCTGATCGTGCGTAGCCGCTCGATGGCGCAGATGCTCAGCCTGAAATGGGGCGGCGAGTCCGAGTTGGCTCGCAGTGTCTTCAAATCGAGCGTTCACGCCCGCCGGCGCCGCAATCGCATCGTCAGCCAGCTTGTGGCTGCAAGCGCCATTGCAGGAACCGCACTCGCGGCCACGGAATGACCGCGGGAGCCGGCACAATGGCCGCACCGGGCGGCATGCTGCAGAAGGTGCGGCAGGCCGTGATCTGGCGTTCCGGCAGTCAGATCGTCGCCCAGGCGATCGCCTGGGGATCGACGTTCCTGGTCATCCGCCTGCTCGATCCCTCGGACTACGGTCTGTTCGCGATGACCCAGGTCGTGCTGGTCTTGCTGAACGCGATGAACGGGTACGGCATGGCCAGCGCGCTCATCCGAGCGGAGACCGTGACGCCGCGGCAGCTCTCGCAAGTCCTAGGGCTGCTCCTGCTGCTGAACGGCGCCCTGGCTGCGGCGCAGTTCGCCACGGCCCCCTGGGTGGCGGCCTACTACCGCCAGCCAATGGTTGCAGATCTGCTGCGGGTGCAGTCGCTCCTCTATCTTGCCACTCCCTTCTTAGCCCTGCCCCACGCCATCCTCAGTCGCCGGATGGACTTCAAGCGCCCTGCACAGATACGGCTGATTGCGGCCCTGGCAGGCGCCGCGACGGCGCTCGGCTGGGCTTACGCGGGCCTGGGCGTGTGGACGTTGGTGGCGGCGCCGATGGCCCTGTTTGCCGTTGAAGCGATCGGAATGACATGGGCCGCTGGCGGACCGATACGGCCGAGCTTCCAATTTGCGGGCACCTGGTCGCTCGCTCGCTTCGGCGGCACGATGACGCTCGTGCAGTTCTTCTGGTTCCTGCAGAGCCAGGCGGATGTGTTCATTGCCGGCCGCATGCTCGATCCGCATCGCCTCGGCCTGTACACCACCGCCGTGTTCCTCACGCAGCTCATTGCCTCCAAGTTTGTCCCGCCTCTCAACGAGGTTGCCTTTGCTGCCTATTCACGAATGCAAGGGGAAACCGCCGCTACCGGCGCGGCTTTCGTGAAGACGGTGCGCTTGGTCCTGCTGGTGACGCTCCCCGCCTATGCGGGCTTAGCGGTCGTGGCTGACCCGTTTGTGGCGACGGTGCTGGGAGGCAAGTGGAGCGGGGTCGCGGACATCCTGCCCGTGCTGACGCTGGCCATGGCGATGCTGACGCTGCAAATCCTTTTTGCACCGGCGACGAACGCGCTGAACCGGCCAAGCATCGCATTGCGGGTGTCGATCGCCGGCGGGATCGTGCTTCCTACCGCTTTCCTGGTGGGAATTGCATGGGATGTGGAGGGGCTCGCCTGGGCCTGGGTTGGCGGCATGGCCGTGCTGCTGCTGATAACCGCCACGCTTTCGCTACCGGCAATCCAGGTTGCCCCCCGAACGCTGGCCGAAGCTGTGTTACCTGTCGCTATTGCGGCAGGAGGAATGGCGCTGCTGGTGACCGCTACCGATGGGATGCTGCCAATCATGCCGGCAGCTTTACGGCTCACCATCCTGGCGGCAGTCGGGCTGGCAGCCTACCCCGCCCTGCTCGCTATCATCGCACCGGGGCGGCTGTGGGAAGCCTGGGAGCTGGCGCTCTACCGAGGTGCCGATACACCAGAAGGCCAGCTCGCGGCTTGATCCGGAATGCCGTCCTGCGCGGTGCCAACCGGGCCCTGCGTCAGTATTTGGGCAACTTACCGGCAAACGCCCCCGAAGCCACGGGCGGCCTGGTCGAAATGGAAATGGTCGGCGTGGGCCGCGTTGTAGTCGGGCGAAAGTACGGTACCGAATACCCGGCAAGCCTCGTCACGGGCACGGTGCAGGAACGCTGCCTCCTCGTCTTCACCGTCCCAATCGCGCAACACGCTGATCCGTCTTCCGTCGGATAAAACGAAAGCGGCAATATCGATGGCGTTGCCGGTCGCATGCTCGCTCCAGCCTCCTTCGGACCGTCCGTAGAGGCGGCGGCAGCTGTAAGCCCCGAAGTGCTCGACCCGGGAGACGGCCGTGCCCAGCTCCTCTTCTGCAGCGGGTTGCACGCCTTGCCGCAGCCACAGCACCAACGCAGCACCGACAGCGCAGGTGGTGGGTGGGGGATTCGGCGAGAGGGGAGCATCGCCGAGAACCGTGCGATCCCCCCTGCGGCATTCGCCCTCGCCTGCTGAAGGAAGCGCGGTGAATGCAACCCCGCTACGGGCAAGTACGGCGCGACATTCTTCGGGATCTTGACGCAAGGCAGTCAGTTTGCGCGCGGTTGCCCAGCCCGGTGGATCGTTGAGGTTCAGCGGAGCCCAGGGATCGTGCTGAGGATTCTCAGCCAGCCAGCCTCGCACAGCTAGGAACAACGCACCGAGAATGAACAAAGTAATGACAGGTCCATCGAATGGCAGGCTCGGTTTCATCCAGCCCTAACGCCCTGGGTCGCCATCGGGCTCCGGTGCTTCGTGGATGGATTGGAGGCGAGGAACAAAATCCGCGGCGCTGCATTGATCGATGGGAGCCGCGCCGCCTCCCTGGCCGAACACCGGTCAAAGAACTTGCGGCCCCGCCCTTCTTTCGCTTTGACGGTGCGTCATTCGCGGCTGCAGCGGCTGCCCTTCCGGCCCGTCACTCACCTCTGCCAGTGCGCCAAGCTCCCCGCGCGCCCGAGCTTTGCGTCCGTAGACCAGTTCGAACAGCGGCGAGGCCATCAGCGTGGTGGCAACAGCCATCATGACCAAGATCGAGAACAGCTCGACCCCGATTAGGCCTTGCTGCAGGCCGATGTTGATGATGATCAGTTCCATAAGTCCGCGCGAATTCATCAGCGCGCCAATTCCCAGCGCAGTCGGATTATCCTGGCCGGTCAGCCGCGCCGCAGCCCAGCACGCGCCGAACTTGGCGAGGACTGAAGCTGCAAGGATTACCGCCGCAACGAGAAACAGTGACGGATCGGTCATCACGTCCAGCTTGGTGTTCAGGCCCGAGTACGTGAAGAACATCGGCAGCAGCAGCACGACCGTGAACGGCTCCAGCTTGGCGCGAATATCGCGCGTCAGTACCCCGCGCGGCATAGCGGTACCGAGGAGAAATCCGCCAAAGACCGCGTGCATTCCAGCCCAGTCCATTGCGAAAGCCGACAGCAGGAACAGCATCAGTACAATGCCAAGCAACCCGTGATCGATGCCGCCCTTCTCTTCCGCCGCTCGGCCCAACCGCGCGAACAGGCGCGGGCCGAAGCCGATCATTACCACGGCAAACGCGAGGGCGCTGACGATCGCCTTCACGGCCACCCCGGCCCCGGCGCCGAAGGTGGCAAGGACGATTGCCAGAACGCTCCAGGCGCAGGCGTCGTCGATCGCTCCGGCCGACAGAGACAACGTTCCTAGCGGTGAGTTCGACAACCCGCGCTCATGGATGATGCGTGCCAGCATCGGAAAAGCCGTGATGGCAATGCACGCGCCGAAAAACAGCGTCGCTTCTGCCCGCGTCATCTGCGGCGAGAACA
>JAJUJV010000081.1 GCA_029265155.1 Altererythrobacter sp.
AGGCAAGCGCCACTTTCGAGGCGTCGCGCTGGCGGCTGAACATGCTTTCGCCGCAGAACGCGCGGTCGAAGCCGACGCCGTAGAGGCCGCCGACGAGTTCATCGCCGTTCCAGCATTCGATCGAATGCGCATGACCCGCCAAGTGCAGCGCGCGGTAGCTGAGCGCGATGCGCTGGCTGATCCAGCTCTCCGGATGTCCTGGACGGGGGGCGGCGCAGGCCTGGAGCACGCCGCCGAAATCGGCGTTGCGGGTTACCCGGAAGCGGTCCTGGCGAATCGCTTTCGCCAGCGAGCGCGAAATTCGCAGGCCATCGAGCGGAATGATCGCCCGTTCGCGCGGCTCGACCCAGTAGATCTCCTCATCGTCGCGGCTGTCGGCCATGGGAAATATCCCGCTGCGATAGGCCATCAGCAGCAAGTCGACGGGAATGGTTTTTAGGACAGGAGCGTGCATCGCGAGTTCCTGACCCATGCGCCCGGTCTGGTCGCTTGCCAAGGCGAAGCCTGCTCTATAGAGGCGCAACCGCCCGCAGGAGTGTAGCTCAGTTGGTAGAGCATCGGTCTCCAAAACCGAGGGCCGGGGGTTCGAGTCCCTCCACTCCTGCCATCCTGCTTCGCTCTGCGAGCTTCGCAGAACGAAGTCCGCTTAAGTCCATCGTTGGCCCCAATCGCGCGGAGCGTTAACGACGCTGCGTGTTTTACGTCTATCTGATCCAGAGCGTGGCCGACGCTGATCAGCGCTATGTCGGCACGACCGCAGACTTGAGGCGGCGTCTCCAAGCTCACAACGAAGGCAACTCGTCTCACACTTCCAAGTTCCGGCCGTGGCGCCTGGTGACCTATGTCGCCTTTTCCGACCGCACCAAGGCTGCGGCCTTCGAGCGTTACCTCAAATCCGGCTCCGGTCATGCATTCGCCAAGAAGCGGCTCTGGTAACACTTCGGCCACACTGCAGAGGGAAAGGGGCTCGCCCTCCGAAGCACGCGGCGAAGGAGGGAACCCCTGCGCCCAGCCGTTCATTGTCAGCGGCAGACGGGTTGTAAAGGAGCAGTCACATGGCGAGTCAGCGCTATCGCAGCAGTCGCCCGGACGGCTGGACCATGCCGCGTCCCCATCGCGACGCGAGCCTGCGTTACATGATGCACGGACCCATCCAGCCGATGGAGGAGCCGGGGTTCTTCGCGCGCCTGTTCGGCTGGCGCTAAGAACGGCAGGTTCGATAGCCCCGCTCCTGCGGCCGCCGTGTGGCTGCCGGGGGGCGGGGCTTTCCGTTGCCGCAGTTGCCGGTTCCCCTCGCACCCTTGCCATCGCCCATTCGCGTCGCTAAATCCCGCGTCGACTTCCGACATCGGAGCCCGCCAGCCCCTCCCGGCACCTAGACCGGGGCGGCGATGGGCCTATGGCGAAAGCCGCGTTTGCAAGATGCGAGGACGAGCAGAATGGCGAAGACCAGTCCCGGCGAATTCATCCGCCAGGTCCGCGCAGAAGCGGCCAAAGTGGTATGGCCCTCGCGCCAGGAAACCGTGCGCACGGCGATCTTCGTCGCGATCATGATGACGATCCTGTCGGTGTTCTTTCTCGGTGTAGACCAGCTGTTCGGCACGGTCGTGCGCTGGCTGCTGACTCTCGTCTGACCTCTCTCGCTCGCGCCACGGCATCGCCACCACAGAACCGAACGAAGACCGCCTGAAAGAGACACTTATGGCCCGTTGGTACATCATCCACGCCTATTCCGGCTTCGAGAACAAGGTGCGCGATTCGATCATCTCGGAGGCCGAGCGCCTCGGGCTGTCGGACGGCGTCGAGGCGGTGGAAGTGCCGACCGAGACCGTTACCGAAGTCAAACGCGGTAAGAAGGTCCAGGTCGAGCGCAAGTTCATGCCGGGGTACGTCCTCGCCAAGCTCAACCTGACCGACGACGTCTATCACCTCGTCAAGAACACGCCGAAGGTGACCGGCTTCCTGGGCTCGGGCAGCAAGCCGCAGCCGATCAGCGAGCGCGAAGCAGCCCGCTACTTCGGCGGCGTCGAGGAAGCCAAGGCGGCGCCCAAGCAGCAGGTCAACGTCGATTACGAGATCGGCGACCAGGTCAAAGTGCTCGACGGCCCGTTCGCCAGCTTCAACGGCGTGGTCGAGGAGCTCGACTTCGACAAGAACAAGGTCAAGGTCAGCGTCTCGATCTTCGGCCGCGCGACTCCGGTCGAACTCGACTTCGAACAGGTCGAACTGGTCAAGTAAGCGAGTCTCCGTTCGGCGCCGGGATTTCGGCGCCGGTCGGGACGCTACCGTTCGAGGTCGATGGCGCCGGCGGCGCTTGAATTTGGCATGCGTTTCGCCTAACGGCGCCGCTTCCCACCGCGACAGCACGGGAATCCATGCGGGAGGGCTCCTTCGCCAAGGCTGGAGCCCGCTCGAACCGCTTACCATGAGCTTCGGTGTAGCGCCGGGGCGAGAGTGAGAAAGGAGGCCATTCGTGGCCAAGAAAATCGAAGGTTACATCAAGCTGCAGGTGCCCGCGGGCTCTGCTACCCCGTCGCCGCCGATCGGTCCGGCGCTGGGTCAGCGCGGCGTGAACATCATGGAGTTCTGCAAGGCGTTCAACGCCTCGACGCAGGAACTCGAGAAAGGCATGCCGATCCCCACCGTGATCACGGTCTATGCCGACCGCTCGTTCACATTCGAAACCAAGACGGCGCCGGCCACTTATTTCCTGAAGAAGGCCGCCAAGCTGCAGTCTGGCTCCAAGGAGCCGGGCAAGGCTGTCGCTGGCCAGGTGACCCGCAGCCAGGTGCGCGAGATCGCTGAAGCCAAGATGAAGGATCTCAACGCCAACGACATCGATCAGGCGGCGAAGATCATCGAAGGTTCCGCCCGTTCGATGGGCCTCGAAGTGGTGGAGGGCTGATCCGATGGCCAAGCTGACCAAGAAGCAGAAGCTGATCGCCGAGAAGGTGGATTCCGAGAAGCTCTATGGCTTCGACGAAGCGCTGGGCGTGCTCAAGGAATTCGCCAGCAAGAAGTTCGACGAGACGGTCGAGGTCGCGATGAACCTCGGCGTCGATCCGCGCCACGCCGACCAGATGGTACGCGGCATGGTCTCGCTCCCAGCCGGTACCGGCAAGGAGATGAAGGTCGCCGTGTTCGCCAAGGGCGACAAGGCCGAGGAAGCGCTGAAGGCCGGTGCCGACAAAGTCGGAGCCGAGGACCTGATGGAAGACATGCAAGCTGGCAACCTCAACTACGACCGCGTCATCGCCACGCCCGACATGATGGGCGTCGTCGGCCGGCTCGGTAAGGTGCTCGGCCCCAAGGGCCTGATGCCAAACCCGAAGCTCGGCACGGTGACTCCGAACGTCGCGCAGGCGGTCAAGGACGCCAAAGGCGGCCAGGTCGAGTTCCGCGTCGAGAAGCAGGGCATCATCCACTCGGGGATCGGCAAGATCAGCTTCACCGAGGACCAGCTCAAGACCAACTTCAAGGCGCTGACTGACGCGATCGTCAAGGCGAAGCCGGCGGGCGCCAAGGGCAAGTACGTCCAGAAGGTGGCGCTGAGCTCGTCGATGGGCCCGGGCCTGAAGATCGACGTGACGGAGGTTGAGGGCGCGTAGTCTTCTGCGCTACCGCGCTGCGCGCTACTTGAGCGCAAGTGGCGGAAACCGATAGAGGGCCGGCGGAGCGATCCGCCGGCCTTTCTCGTTGATGGGGCCGGAGAGCCATGGACAGCCGTTACGATGCGATAGTGCTGGGCGCCGGTGCCGCCGGGCTGATGTGCGCGGCGCAGGCCGGGCAGCGCGGCCGGAGGGTGCTCGTGCTCGACCGCGCCGAACGGCCGGGGAAGAAGATCCTGATCTCGGGCGGCGGGCGCTGCAACTTCACCAACATCCACACTGCGCCCGACCGGTTCATCTCGGCCAATCCCCATTTCGCGAAGTCGGCGCTGAGCCGGTACACGCCGGAGGACTTCCTGGCGCTGGTCGAGAGCCACGGGATCGCCTGGCACGAGAAAACGCTGGGGCAGCTATTCTGCGACGGTTCGGCGCGGCAGATCGTCGACATGCTGCTGGCCGAATGCGCGAAAGGCGATGTTGACGTGCGGTGCGGCGCCGAAGTGCGGGAGGTGGTGCGCGACGACAGCGGCTTCACGGTGCAGTGGAGCGATGGGCCGGCCACGGCTCCGGCGCTGGTGATCGCGACGGGCGGACCGTCGATTCCGAAGCTCGGCGCGAGCGGGTTCGCTTACGAGCTGGCGCGGCAGTTCGGCCTGAAAGTCGTCGAGCCACGGCCGGCGCTGGTGCCGCTGACGCTGAGCGGCGAGGATGCGCTGTTTCGCGACCTGTCGGGCGTGGCGACAGAAGTCGTGGCGCGATGCGGCACAGCGGCATTCCGCGAGGCGGCGCTGTTCACGCACCGCGGCCTGTCGGGGCCGGCGATCCTGCAAGTATCCTCGTATTGGCGGCGCGGCGACATCGTGACGATCGACTTCCTGCCCGATGCAGAGCCGGACTGGCTGCTTCGGGCCAAGCAGGAGAGCCCGCGCGCGACCGTGCGCTCCTCGCTGCGCGCGCAGCTTCCGGCGCGGCTGGCCGATGCGCTGGCCGACCGGATCGGGCTCGAAGGCCCGCTCGGTGGGCTAAGCCACGCCGCCTTGCAGGAGGCGGCCGCGCACCTTTCCGCCTGGCCGTTCCGCCCCAACGGCAGCGAAGGCTTCGCCAAGGCCGAAGTCACCGTGGGCGGCGTCAGCACGGCCGAACTGTCGTCGAAAACGATGGAGGCGAAGCGCGTGCCGGGACTCTACGTGATCGGCGAAGCGGTGGACGTGACCGGCTGGCTCGGCGGTTATAACTTCCAGTGGGCCTGGGCGAGCGGCTGGGCCGCGGCACAGGCGCTGTAGCGCCTTCCGAACTGATTTATTTCTGCAACAGTGTTGCGGAAAGGTTTCGGCCGTTTTGACGCCTCCAGTGCGGCGGGAGGAAACTCGACCGATAAAACTCAGCGTTGGGAGTTGATGATATGAGAGCGGTTCATCACGCCCTGCTTGTCGGGTTCCTTGCCACGACCAGCAGCCAAGCGTTTGCGCAAGCCGGAGTTCCGGCCGGGAGCACGTCGCAGACCTCCGCCACCGACGACGCGCAGCAAGGCGCCACGGACCCGTCGCTGACCCCTGCGCCGGCCGGCGAAATTCTCGTTACCGCCCAGCGCCGCGAGCAAGCGCTTCAGGACGTGACGGCCTCGGTTGTGGCCATCGGCGCCGACAGGCTCGACGAAGCGCAAATCAACAACCTGCAGGACCTGCAGACGATCGTGCCGAGCGTGAACTTCGGCAACGACTTCAACCAAGCGAAGATATTCATTCGCGGTGTCGGCGCCAACACGTCGACCACCGGCAACGCTACGGGCGTCGCCCTGCACGTCGACGGCGCCGTGGTGTCGCGCGCTGAAGCGCAGCTCACCTCGCTGTTCGATCTGGAGCGGGTTGAAGTGCTACGCGGACCGCAAGGCACGCTTTATGGCCGCAACGCGACCGGCGGCTCGATCAACCTGATCACCGCCAAGCCGACCCGCGACTTTTCCGGGTATGCCCGCGCGACTTACGGCAACTACAACCAACTGGTGACTGAAGCCGCGATCAGCGGCCCGATCACTGATAACATCCTGTTCCGTGTTGCCGCCAAGACTGAGAATCGCGACGGCTTCGGAGAGAACCCCGTCACCGGCAACGACGTCGACGACCTCGGCCGGTGGATGGCGCGCGCACCTCTTGTTCGAGTTCTCCGATAGCATCGACCTGCTGCTGACCGGCGAATACTTCCGCCAGGACGATCATTCGGGCGCGGTGCATTTCCTGCGCGAATCGTTTCCGGGCGTTCCCCGGCTTGCTTCGCTCGGCGCCGGGGGATGGGCGACCAATCCGCGCGACCTGGCGTCCGAAACCGATGTCGGGACGGACACCGAAAGCTATGCCTTCACCGGCACCTTCCGCGCCGATCTGACCGACGAGCTGACCTTCACCAACATCGCAAACTACCGCAAGTTCGACAGCTCGCTGTTCCAGGATCTCGACCTTTCGGCAGTGGTGAATAGCCTGCAGACCAACGGCCAGGCGACGACGGTCCAGGAACGGCGGATCGACAGCGAGCAGTACAGCAACGAAGTCCAGTTCAACTACTCGGCCGAGTTCCTCGATCTGGTGGTCGGCGGGTTCTACTTCCACGAGCGGCAGCGGCCGATCGACAATGTGGGCCTCGGACGCCGCAACGGCATGGCTTCGAACATTCCGCTGCTCCAGGCGGCGGGAATCGATCTGGCCGAAGCTTACGAGCTGTGCGGCTACAGCCCCGATACGGTAGGGGGCGGCAGTACGATCATTGCCCCGAAGCGTGTCTGCACCAAGTCTAATCTCGGGACGGATGCTTGGGCGCTGTTCGGGCAGGCAAACCTCAGCCTCGGGATGTTTTCCGATGGGCTCGACACGGTCACCCTGAAGCTGGGCGGCCGTTACAGTGAGGAGACCGTCGAATCCGCCAACCCCTCGATCGTCATTGCAGGCGGTGGGCGCGGTCCGGTGATCCGGCACACCACTGCCAGCACGTATGTCGAGCGGAGCTTCAAGGACTTTACGCCGGAACTGGGCCTGTCGTGGGAGGCCACGCCCGACGTGATGCTCTACTACACCTACTCGGAAGGGTTCAAAGCCGGCTCGGGCGAGAACGCGTCCGGCAGCCGGACCATCGTCGATCCGGAAACGGTGCAGAACCACGAAGCCGGCATCAAGGCGAGCCTGCCGGGCGGCCTGTCGGCGAACCTCGCGGTCTATACCTACGATCTCGAAGGCGCGCAGCTCAACAAGACGATCGCGGGCGGGCCTACCGGATACACCACGATCTTCGAGAACGCCGCGGAAACGCGCGCAAAGGGCTTCGAACTCGACGTCTTCGGCCGCATCACGCCGGAGTTCCGGGTTAGCGGCTCGGTTTCCTACACCGATGCGGAATACCGCGATTTCGAGACGCTCGATCCGCTCGATCCGCGCAACGTCGCAGCAGGCACACCGTACGACCCGGTCACCAACCCGGATCCGACGGCATTCGGCGCGCCGTGCGATGGGGACCTGAACCCCGCTACTCCGACTTGTGAAATCCAGCTTGCCGGCAACCGAGTGCGCAACACGCCGAAATGGGCCTGGAACCTCCACGCCGAATACGACGTGGAGCTGGATAGCGGGACGGTGACGCTGCTCGGCGACGTCAGCCACAAGAGCCGCGTGTTCTTCAGCGAATACCAGCGCGAGATCGAAAGCGCCCGCGCCTACACCACGGTCGATGCTTCGGTGATCTACCGGACGTTGAACGACCAGCTTTCGGTCCAGGCGTGGGTCAAGAACCTGTTCGATGTGGATCGGCCGTCCAGCACCTTTGCCCTGGCGACGGGCCGCCTGATCGGCGTCACGTACCTTCAGCCGCGGACTTACGGTCTAACCGTTGGGTACAACTTCTAGCGGAAAGCGAGCGAGCCCCTGCCCCGGAAAGGGCAGGGGCTCGACATAGGCCGCGCTAATCGTTCCGGTTAGAACCGGTACGAGAAGCCGAACAGAGCCTGGTGGCGATCGAACTTGTGATCGCCTTCGCTGAGGTCCGAATAGCGGTATTCGGCGCGTGCGGAGAGGTTGTCGGTGAAGGCGTGTTCGACGCCGCCGCCGACGAGCCAGCCGTCGCGGTTCTCGTTCACCCTCGTGATCCCGGAAACATCCTGGACGCTGCTGGCAACGCGGGCGTTGGTATAACCTCCGCGAGCGTAGAGCAGGGTGTTGTCGCCGGCGAGGTAACCGGCGCGTGCGGTGAGGTCGATCGAGCGCTTGGGATCGAGCGTGAAGCGCGCGGCATCGGTGCTGGCCGAGAGTTCGTCGTTCTTGCTGAACTGCACCCCGGCTTCTGCGCCGACGACGAAGTTCGAGCCAAGCTTGGCATCATAGCCCGCGTAGACACCGCCCGTGGCAGCATCCTTGGAACCGTCGATCGGCAAGTCACCCAGCGGAGTGGTCGGGGCGCCCGCGTCGTGCTGACTCCACCCGACCTGCGCGCCGACGAAGGGGCCGTTAAACGGCTCGGCGGCAGCCGGGGCGGCTAGTCCGACAGCAAGGGCTGCGGCAGCGACCGATGATAATACGTACTTCATGAAACCTCCTTGGAAACTGTGGGTCTCCTCGGAAGTGGGATTTGGGAGCGTTCTTGAAAGTCGGATTCACTGAGATAAATCGTTCGACAAAGTTGAATGGCCTGAGGTTTCGCTGGTGCCAACGTGTGGCAGTGGGTGCCGTATAGGACACGGTAAGCAGCAACCGCTCCTCGCGCGAAGAAAGGGCGGAAAGCTTAACGGCCTGAGGCGTTGGTGGGGCGAACAGCAAGTCGGAAAGGGAAGCCCATGAGTGGCTGGTTCTGGAGCTTAATCACGATCATCGGGCCGATCCTTCTGATCGGCGCAATCATCTGGGCATTTATGCGCAACCGCAACGCCGGCCGCGCGAACTTAGACCGGGCGGAGCGCGGCGCCCGGGAGGTTCGCGACGACATCCACCGCGATCAGCAGTACCGCGAGGAGTGACGAAGCGGCTGGCCTATTCGGGCCAGCCGCTGCTCATGCCGTAAGGCACTGCCGTCATCAGCGCTTCGATGCGAGTGAACAGCCCGCGCTCGATCCGGAAAGCTTCGGCGATCATCCAGGTGAAGGGCCGATCGAGGCCTGCCGTGGTCGGCGTCCCGTCGGCGAGCTGATATTCGCGCACGGTGCCGGAATGGTCGAAGAAGGCAAACGTGAAGACCACGCCCCGTTCTTCGTCGACCAGCGGGAAGCGTCGCTCGCGGATGCGGTCGACGAATGCGAAAAAGCCGCTTTCGAACTGCTGCCTGGCGTTCATCGCTTTGAGGTCGAGGCGGTAAGGGGTCTGCGTGTCGCGACCCGTTCCAGCGCCTTGGGCTGACGGTTCGGCGGTGACCAGCTCGCCGTTTTCGATGCGGACGCAATCGTCGGCGAACGGGTACTCCCCCTTGCCGTCGTTCTTTTCGAGCCCCGCGAAATAGAGGTTGGCGATCCGTCGCAATTCCTCGCGGCTCATCCGTTCATCGGCCGGGATCGGTTCGAACCAGGAAGGATCGGGACCGCCGCTTTCGTCGAGCGCGCGCGGGCCGTTCGGGAAAGGCCCGCCGCCACCTAAATCCGGACGGGCGATGACCACTTCCGCTTCCGTGATTGCTTCGTCCGCCAGCTTGATCCGGGCGGCGAAGATCGAGCGGGTTTGTCCCTCCCGCACGGTAGCGAAACACGCGGCCTGGCCGCTGACCGGGTCGAGAAAGTCGTGGCGATAGGCGCCAAGCTCGTCGGCCGTCGCCCACAATCCTTCGCCGATCGGCAAGGCCACGCCATTTTCGGTATAGCGGGCGTCGGCCGCGAAGCCGGCCGGGCCGCGATCGCGCGCGGGAAGCGCTGCGAGAAAGCGGTCCAGGCGGTCGGTCAGTTCAGCGCGGGTAAGGGTGCTCAACAATTCCTCCTGCTCAAGCTCAGAGGCCAATGAGCCAGTCCCCTGCCCATAAGGCAAGGGTTACGCAGGAAGCCGATCAGATCCCGCCTGGGGTAAAGTCGAAGCCCGCCTCGCCGAGCGCCTCGCACAGCGTGTCCGCGCAACTGCGCAGCTCGTCCGCATCGGTCGAGCGGATCACGAAGTTCGCGCCGGTGCGGCCGTCACAAAAGAACGGGTAGCTGCCGATCTGGCATTGGGCATGCGCCTTCTCCGTCTCGCGCAGCAAATCCGCGGCTTCGCTTTCCGCCCCCCAGAAGCCGATCGTCTCGGTCAGCAGCGGTGCACCGCCTTCGAGCGTGCCGGTCAGCGCGTCGAGCATCTGCGCGCAGATGTGCGGGACGCCGGCCATCATGAAGACGTTGCCGATCTTGATGCCCGGTGCCCCCGACATGCGGTTCGGGATGAGGTCGGCG
>JAJUJV010000012.1 GCA_029265155.1 Altererythrobacter sp.
AGCGCCATCGAACGTGCCCGCACCGGCCCCGACGCCGCCACACGCAAGCAGGCGCTGAAGGAAATGGCGCTGGTCCTCAACGGTCACTCGCTCGCCGAGGAAACCGTACTCTATCCCGCCTTGGTCGAGCATCACGAGAAAGGTGCGGCCGGGATGAGCTTCGAGGAGCACTCGATGACCAAAGTGCAGATGCACGAGATCGAGCACCTCGACCCGATGAGCCAGGACTGGGTGGACAAGCTGGAGCACATCCGCGGCGCGCTGTTGCATCACATGTACATGGACGAAGGCAGCCGGTTCGCCGATCTGGCCGAGAAGGCCGGCACCGAAAGCGAAATGCTGACCCAGCGCTTCGCCGAGGAATACGAGCGCTACGCCGGCAACAACCGAATTGCAGAGCCGATTTCCCAACTCGCCTGAGCCACGCTAGAACCATGCCGCCGGGAGGGGTAGCTGCCCAACCCGGCGGCGGTCTGATACACTCGACCGGCTAGCGCTGAGGCGCACCATTTGACGGTGTGCAGAAACCCTGCAACCTAATCGCACGATCGGCGTTGTCGGTTGGCGTCAGAGGGTTGGGGGCGAATATTCCGGCACAAAAATTACAGGCTGACCTCATCGCCGCGCGCAACGCACTGCGTGAAAGCGATGCCCGTTTCAACACACTCGCCGACGCTCTGCCACACATGGTGTGGTCGACGTTGCCCGACGGCGACCACGACTACTTCAACGCCCGCTGGTACGAATTTACCGGCGTGGTGCCAGGCACGACGGATGGCGCGGAATGGGAATCGGCATTTCACCCCGCCGACCGCGAGCAGGCCTGGCAGCGCTGGCGCAAAAGTCTTGAAACCGGCGAACCTTACGAGGTCGAGTATCGCCTCCGGCACCGCAGTGGCGAGTACCGGTGGGTGCTCGGCCGGGCGATGCCGGTGCACGATAGCGACGGCAAGATCGTCCGCTGGATAGGTACCTGCACCGACATCCACGATGCCAAGCGCCACCGCGAACAGATCGAGGTCCTCAGCCGTGAGCTGAGCCATCGCATCAAGAACATTTTCGCCGTTATCGGCAGCCTGATCAGCTTGTCCGCCCGCCAGGCTCCCGATCATAAGCCGTTCGCCACCAAGATCCGCCAGCGCATTGCCGCTTTGGCCCGCGCACATGAATTCGTGCGCCCACACAGCGATCAGTCGCGACAAGTGGAACGCGCGGTGACGCTCCACGCGCTGATCGAGGAGATCCTCTCGCCCTACCCCGCCTACGAAGCCGGCAAAATTGTCATTTCCGGAGAAGACGTCAGCGTTGACGATCGAAGCGCTACGCCGCTGGCCCTGCTGATCCACGAACTCGCAACGAACGCCACCAAGTACGGCGCTCTCAGCAACGACGCCGGACGGGTCGACCTGACCACCCAAGTGGAGAACGAGGAACTGGTGCTGCGCTGGGACGAAAGCGGAGGGCCGCGCATCGCCGGCCAGCCCCAGACGTCCGGGTTCGGCACCGTGTTGAGCGAGCTCAGCATCGAAGGCCAGTTGGGCGGCCGGCTATCCCGCAATTGGGCAGTGGAAGGCCTGAAAGTGACGGCGCAGGTGCCTTGCGCAAATTTGCGCCGGCAGGCGACGGCTGCGGAGGCTTTAACCGAGTAGCCGCAAATACGGCGGCGCTTCGGCCACCTGACCCCGACGTACCGCCAACGCATAGGCGACGGCAGCCTTCACCATGTCCTCGTCGGTCGGCTTGGTAATCACGCCGATAGCGCCGGCAATGCCGTGGCCGAGCTGGCGCGGATTTGCGGTCACGAACAGCACAGAGACCCCTCTGCCACCGAGCGTCTCGCCGATCTGCGGCCCGGTCAAGCCATCGCGAAGATTGAGATCGACCAGAGCAAGGTCGAGCGCCTGATCGAAATACTCGCGCGCGGCTGTGAGGTCCGGTGCGATTCCGACGACCTCATAGCCGAGATCGCCGAGCACCGTTTCCAACTCGATCGCGACGAGCATTTCATCTTCGACAATGAGGATGCGGGCGGGCATGACAGGTCTAATAGGATATACGCATGGGGATAAGGTTAACCGAACGGCCAAAAGGCCGTTATGTTCCGACCGGGGCAAAGGCAATCCCGGACGCCGCCAAGCATTATATCACCCCTCCCCCCTCAGCAGCGTTTTGGCACGCGGGCTCTTATCGAGCAAGCGGATCAGCGCGCGCTCACAGCGATCGAGCCACTTGCCGTCGCGCGCCAGCTTGAGGCGGGCGCGCCACTTCTGCTGCCGCTCGACGAGGCTGATCACTGCCGGGTGGATATAGCTCTTGCGTGCCATGGCCGGCGTGTTGCCGAGGTGCGCCGCGACTTCGCCGGTCAGTTCCTTCAGAGTGAGCGGCCGCTCAGCTTCGGCCAGCAGCTTCAGGGCCAGTACGCTGGCGTGCCAGGTTCGGAAGTTCTTGGCGGTGAAGCGATCCCCCATGGCCTCGCACAAATAGGCGTTGACGTCCTGCGAACCGACCGGATGCGCCACCCCGTCCGCATCGAGATACTGGAACAAGTGCTGCCCGGGCAGATCCTGCACCTTGCGCACGAACGTCGCCAGGCTGCGGTCGTCGATCGTCGCTTCGCGCATCTGCCCGCTCTTGGCGCGGAAGCGCAGCTTAAGCCGCCCGGCGGAGACTTTTGCATGACGGCGGCGCAAGGTCGTCGCGCCGAAGCTCTTGTTCGTTTTCGCGTAACTCTCGTTGCCGACGCGGATCGCGCCGAGGTCGAGCAGCCGCACCACGCTCGCGACCGCCCGCTCGCGCGTCAGGCCGCGGCGCGCCAGATCCTTGGCGACCCACCGGCGCGCTTTCGGCAACCGGCGGCCGAACTCGGCGCAGCCGTCGAACTTCTCCGCCTCCTGCCGGCTGCGGAAGTCCGGGTTGTAGCGGTACTGCTTGCGCCCCCGCGCATCGATGCCGGTGGCAAGGATATGCCCGCACGCGCTCGGGCAGAACCACGCATCGGTGTACGCGGGCGGCAGCGCGATCCGGTTTAGCCGGTCGATTTCGTCGCGGTCGGTGATGCGCTTGCCATCGGGATCGAAGTAGGCCCAGCCGTGGCGCATCTTCTTGCGGGTTATCCCCGGCCCGCGGTCGTCGACGAATTCGAGAGCGGACGCGGTGCTGGCCATTCGGCTGATCCAACGGTGCTCGCCGGCTTGCGGTTCCGCACCCCGGCCGCCATCTAGCCGCCGCAACGTCTTCCGCAGGAGCCTGTCCGATGTCCGACGTCTATACCCCGCCCAAAGTCTGGGAATACGACCCCGCGAATGGCGGCCAGTTCGCCGGCCTCAACCGCCCGACGGCCGGCGCGCGCGAAGAGAAGGAGCTCCCGATCGGCGAGCATCCGTTCCAGCTCTACTCGCTGGGCACGCCGAACGGCGTCAAAGCGACGATCATGTTTGAAGAGCTGATCGAAGCCGGCTTTGCCGAGGCCGAATACGACGCCTGGATGATAAAGATCTTTGCCGGCGACCAGTTCGGCTCCGGATTTACCGAGCTCAATCCCAACGGCAAGATTCCGGCGCTGCTCGACCGCTCGGGGCCCACGCCGTTCCGGGTGTTCGAAAGCGGCGCGATCCTGGTGCACCTCGCCGAAAAGTTCGACTACCTGCTGCCCAAGACCAACCCGGCGCGCGCCGAAACGCTGAGCTGGCTGATGTGGCAGATGGGCAGCGCGCCGTTCATCGGCGGCGGTTTCGGGCATTTCTACGTCTATGCGCCCGAACGCTACAAGTACCCTATCGACCGTTATGCGATGGAGACCAAGCGGCTCTACGACGTCGCCGACCGCCAGCTCGCCCGCAGCGAATACCTCGCCGGGCCCGACTATACGATCGCCGACATCGCCGCTTACACCTGGCTCGGCAACCTGTACCACGGCGCCTACAACGGCGCCGACCGGTTCCTGAGCCTGCACGAGTACGAGAACGTCGGCCGCTGGGTCAAAGCGATCGACGCCCGCCCCGGCGCGATCCGCGGCCGCCTGGTCAATACCGAGGCCATGCCCGAACGGCACTCGGCGGCAGACTTCGACAAAGTCGAAGACCGCACACTGTTCGATCCGATCCGCCAACGCGCCGACGTGTAAACCTTGCACGAGGGGGCCGACCCGCTATAGGGGCGCCCTCTCTTGCTGGGGCGTAGCCAAGCGGTAAGGCAGCGGTTTTTGGTACCGCCATGCGCAGGTTCGAATCCTGCCGCCCCAGCCAAGCACTCTCTCATCGGCAATCCCTTCGAACCGCGTCCCGCGAGCGCTGCCGCCGGGATGTCGGGAATGTTGCTTGCGCGAGGTGATCGCGACCGCCTCTGAGAAGGCGCTGGTGTCACAGAACTGTGACGAAACCATAATCGGCTCGTCACAAACGGGAGCTAGGCGGCCCGCGTCACCCATTCAACGGGCTTGAAACCATGCTGCGGCGGCGCCGGTAGCAGGGTTTCGGTTTCGGCCCTCACGGATGGGGAGAAAAAGAAGGTCGCAAGAATGTCGGAATACTCGCGGTCGGGTGCATTCACCCGCCGAAGGCTGCTGCGCGGCACCGCGCAGGCCTCGTTTGGTGCAGCGGCAGCGCTGATGCCGTTAAGCGTTCAGAAGCTCTTGGCTCAAGCTCCGCAACGCACCGGCTCCTTTCGCGACATCAAGCACGTCGTTCTGCTGATGCAGGAGAACCGCTCGTTCGATCACTACTTCGGCACGATGTCCGGGGTGCGGGGGTTCGGCGATCCCAATGCGCTCCGGTTGCCCAACGGCAGGAGCGTCTTTCACCAGCCGGATCCGGCGAGCCCGAAGGGCTACACATTACCGTTCCACCTCGACACGTTCTCCAGCAATGCACAGCAACTGCCCTCGACCGATCACAGCTGGGCCGTGCAGCACGAATCCTGGAATGGCGGGCGGATGGATCGCTGGCTCCCCGCCCATCGTGCGGCGGACGGCGAGCATGGCCCGTACACGATGGGCTACTTCAACCGCGATGATATCCCTTTTCACCGCGCTTTGGCCGAGGCGTTCACCATCTGTGATGCCTACCATTGTTCGACGATGGGCCCGACGCGGCCTAACCGCCTGTACTATCTCTCTGGCACGATCGATGCCGAAGGACGCTACGCCGCCGCGGTCAAAGACATCCCCGCCAACAAGTACGATGGACTGACCTGGAAGACCTATCCCGAGCGGCTCGAGGAAGCAGGGGTAAGCTGGAAATTCTATCAATACGGACACGACGTCAGCAACTTCAACGTCCTGCGCTTCTTCCCGCATTTCAGGGACGCCGCCGCCGGCTCCGCCCTTCAGATCAAGGGGATGCCGACCCCGACCGATGGGGAGTTCGAGTACGACGCAACCCATGATCGCCTGCCTGCGGTATCGTGGCTTTACCCGCCTCACGACGCATCCGAGCACCCGCACAATTCAGGTCCGGCTCGCGGCGCGGACTTCATCGCCTCGATGCTCGATGCGGTCGCGGCCAACCCGGACGTTTGGGCGAAAACCGTCTTCATCCTCAACTACGACGAGAACGACGGGCTGTTCGACCATGTGCCGCCACCGGTCCCGCCAGCGGGCACTCCGGACGAATTCGTCGATGGCGTACCCAACGGCGCCGGGTTTCGTGTTCCCTGCATCATCGTGTCGCCCTGGACCGCGGGCGGCTGGGTTTGCAGCCAACCCTTCGATCACACCTCCATTCTCCAGTTCCTGGAGCGGTTTACCGGCGTTCGTGAGCCCAACATCTCGGATTGGCGCCGCCGTACGTTCGGCGACCTGACTTCTGCATTCCGGTTCGGCGAGCCGGCTGCGCGGCCACCGGTCCTGCCGAGCACCCGAGGAACGCTGCATCAGGCGAGCTACGCCGCCAAGCACTTGCCTTTGCCTCCGATGCCCGATGGTGAGCAACCTCATCCGGTTCAGGCCCCGGGGGCACGCTACCGCACCCCGCTGGCCAATTTGGCACCTGACACTTCCGTCACGCCTGAAGGCTGACCCTCAACAACCGCACTTCCGAGCCAACCTCCGAGCCCGCTCGGCACCCTCTGCACATACCAGGAGTTGTAAATGCCCTCGAATATCGCCCGACTTGTGCTCACCGTTTCGGCCCTGGCGGTAGCAACAGCTGCCCAAGCTCAGAGCGAAGTCGACCAAGTTGAAACCGGTGTTCCCGCTGCCGACGCCGCGGAAGAGAACAGCATCGTCGTGACCGGTTCGCGGATTTTCCGTCCAGAATTGGCTAACCCGATGCCCGTCAGCGTCGTCGATATGGAGCAAGCGGAGCAACTGGGCCTGGTAACTGCCTGGAGCGCGCTGATCCGTGAGCCGTCCATCTCCCCAGGCGTCGGCCGGGCGAACGCCGGCGGACAAGGGTTCGACGGCGGAACGGCTTCGATCAACTTGCGCAACCTGGGCACCAACCGGACCCTTACGCTGATCGACGGCCAGCGGCGGGTGTCGGGCTCGGCGCGCACTTCGGCTGTAGACCTCAACATGATCCCTGCCGGGATGATCGATCGCGTCGAGGTAATCACGGGTGGCGCGGCCGCGATTTACGGCGCCGATGCGGTAACCGGTGCCGTCAACGTGATCACCAAGAAGGACATTCAGGGCGTCGAGCTGTCCGGAATGGCCGGCATATCCGAGAAAGGCGACGCTGCTACCCAGTCGTTGTCGCTCGTGGCCGGATCACGACTGGCCAACGGCAGGGGGTCCATCAGCGTCGGCGCCACGTACGTGAACAGCGACGGCATTCTCCGCGACGATCGGGATTTTGCCAACCGCCACCTGGTTTATCAGACCAATCCGGAAAACACCGGCGTCGGTGACGGCATCCCCGACACGATCCTCTACACCAATTGGGCGGCCACGCGGCTCAACGTCAACCCGACGTTCGTTCACAACAACCTCAACTACGTATATCTGGACGGCGGCGTCAAAGTTCAGAACATTGATCGAGTGTCGTCGCCCGGCGAGTACACTGCAGGTGCTGGCGAGTACTTCGTCGAAGGGACAATGCCGCTGAACGTCGGTGAGCAGCTGATCTCGCCGCTTGAGCAGTTTGCCGTCATCGGACGCTTCGATTACGAGCTGACCGACACGATCAACTACAACCTTCGTTTCGATTACGGCTACACCTTCTACGATGGCACGCGAACCTATGTCCGCGAGGATAGCCGCAACACGTGGCTGAACGGCGCAGGCGGCGCGACCGCCTACCTCGACAATCCATACCTGCCGGACGCCATCCGCGACTTCATGCTGGAGAACGATCTCACATCGTTGAGATTGGCCCGCATCTACCCCGAATTCGGCATCCGTCGCGATGTGCAGAAGCGTAACACCTACACCGTCTCCACGGGCCTGGACGGCGAGTTGTTCGGCGATCTGGCCTGGAAGACCTTCTTCCAGTACGGCCGCTCAGCAAACAACGTCTCCAACCCCGGCACTCTGCGGGCGAACCGGTGGATCTCAGCGCGCGACGTGATCTCCGATCCCGTCACCGGCCAGCCCGTGTGTCGAGATGAAGAAGCGCGCGATGCTGGCTGTGTGCCTTACAATGTGTTCGGCAATGCTGCGCCGACCGCCGAGCAGCGCGATTGGCTTTTCGCAACGCGCCGGGAAAGCTGGGTCAACACGCAGACGGTCTTCGGCGGTAGCATCGTCGGCCCGGTTTTCGCCTTGCCCTACGGTGATGTGTCGGTCGCAGTTGGCGCCGAGCGCCGGGAGGAGAAGCTCACCACCCGGGAAGACCCGCTGGCGGTCCCTGGCGAGCTGGCGCACTCGGGCGGCGTAACGCAGCATGCGGAAATCGATGCCTCGCTCAAGGTGTCGGAACTCTACGGCGAGCTCGTCGTGCCCCTTCTCGATGGCTTGCCGTTTGCCGAACGCCTCGAAGTGGAAGGCGCGTATCGCTACTCGGACTACGACCCGTTCGGCAGCACTCACGCATGGAAGGCCGGCGTAACCTGGTCGCCCGTCGACGGCGTCACCTTCCGCGGCGTGCGATCGCGCAGCGTGCGCGTGCCGAACTTCGGCGAGTTGTACGAGCCGGTGGATACGCGCGTCTCGAACTTCGACGATCCCTGCGAAACGCAAAACATCTATCGCAGCGAAACACGGGTCGCGAATTGCCGAGCTCTCGGCATTGTAACGCCGGGGGACGCCAGCCAACTCACATCGCTACTAACCACCGGCGGCAACCCTGATCTCCAGCCGGAGACCTCGAACAGCCTCACTCTCGGCGTCATCCTGCAGCCAAGCTTCATCCCCGGTCTGGATATCACCGCGGACTACTGGGACATCGACATCGAGGACGTCATCACCCAGTTCTCTGCCAACCAGGTGGCAAACTACTGCGTCGACCTTCCGACCTTGGACAACATCTTCTGCGACGCCATGACGCGTGATCAGAACGACCCCGTCCGGGCCATCGAGACCCTCTCCACCCAGCAGATCAACGCCTCCAACATGACTGCGCGCGGGGTGGACTTCGGCGTCAACTATCGTCGGCCCGTGGCCGGTGGCATGCTGCGAGCGGGCTTCAAGGGTACTTATCTGATCGAAAGAACCACCGAAGCAGTCCCGGGCATGGAGGAGAGCATCCTGCTCCAAGCCGGAGGCTACGCATCTCCCCGGTTCCGCGGCAATCTATTCGCCAGTTACTCGATCGATGGCTTCAACCTGGCGTGGAACACCCAGATCCGGGGTGCCGGTCTTCATGATACGATGGCCGCGACCGAGGAGGCTTATCCGACGAACAAGGTCCCGGCTCGCGTCTACAATGACGTGTCGTTCGGCTACGACATCAACGATCAGTACCGTCTGACGCTTGGCGTGAACAACCTGTTCGACGTCAAGCCGCCGCAGATCCCGAGCACCTATGCCGGTGCGGGAGGCATCTACGACACCATCGGCCGGTACTTCTTCGTCAGCGCCAACGCCAAGTTCTGAGACCAAGCTCGCGGGGGGCGGCCGTGGCCCACCCCCGCGAGCTCATCCTCTTCTTCCGAACTTGATTGACCTGCCTGTCAGCGGAGCACCATCCCATGAACCGTCGAGAACTGATCCGCAGTGCGGGGGCGTTGGCCATCTTCACCGGTCTCAGCCCCCTGCCCGTGTGGGGACGACCTCTTCCCAGCGGGTTGTTCAAGCTGGGGATCGCGTCCGGCGATCCGAGTTCCGATGGGATGGTGCTGTGGACCCGGCTTGCTCCCGTCCCGCATGAACCCGGCTCGGGGATGCCCATGGAGGCAGTACCAGTGACTTGGGAAATCGCTGAAGACGAGCGTTTTTCCAGGATTGTCCGGGGCGGCGATGCCGTCGCGCGACCGGAACTGGGCCACTCAGTCCACGTCGAGGTTGATGGTCTGAGGCCAGCGCGGAGGTATTGGTACCGCTTCAAGGCCGGCGGCGAAGTCAGCCCTGCCGGTACCGTGCGTACGGCGCCAGCCGCCACAGCCGCCGTTCCCCACTTACGGATCGGGGTAGCAGGATGTCAGCATTACGAAGGCGGCTACTACACCGCATTCCGGCATCTGGCCGAGGAGGACGATCTCGACGCGATCTTCCACTATGGAGACTACATCTACGAGCACTGGCCGCAGAGAGGTTGCCCGCGCGATAGCGAAGGACAACCAGCCTGCGTACGCCAACACGACAGCGACGAGATCTTCAGCCTCGACGACTATCGGCGCCGCTACGCGCTCTACAAAGGTGACCCGGACCTTCAGGCAGCCCATGCTTCAGCCGCCTTCCTGCCCACGTGGGACGATCACGAGGTCGACAACAACTGGGCGGCCGACATCGATGAAAGCGGTACGCCGCCAGAGGCTTTCGCATTGCGCCGCGCAGCAGCCATGCAGGCCTGGTATGAAAATATGCCGGTCCGTAAAGCACAATTCCCGGCTCTCGGCCGGGTCAAGATGTACCGCAGGCTCGACTATGGCGACCTGCTGCGGATCCACCTGCTAGACACCCGGCAGTATCGTAGCGACCAACTCTGCGCCGCCAACGAGACGGATCATTGCCGCCAGCCGGACTTGCGCGGTTCGTCACAGATGTTGGGCGAAGAGCAGGAACGTTGGCTCGGACAAGGCCTTAGCGGCGGACAGCGCTGGAACCTGATTGCCCAGCAAGTCATGGTCATGCCGTTCTCCTACCCCGCCAGCCGGGCCGCTGGAGTAGTGAATACCGATTCCTGGAGCGGCTATCCCGATGCCCGACAGCGCCTCATAGGGGCGATCCGCGATCGCAACCTAGGCAACGTCGTGATCGCCACGGGTGACGTCCACAAACATCATGCCGGAGTAGTGCCTTCAACCGAGGGTGACCTCGCCAGCACTCCTGTCGCCACCGAGTATGTCTGCACCTCCATCAGTTCCGGCGGCGACGGGAGCGATGATCCGGTAGGCTGGGATGAGGTCCCCGCCCAAAACCCGCACACGACGCTCGTGAACGACAAGCGCGGCTATCAAGTCTTCGATGTGAGCGTCGATCGCTGGGAAACGAAGGTAGTCGCCGTGGAGCAGGTTTCCGTCCGAGGCGCACCCAAGCGGGTCGTGGCGAAGCTGACGACCGAGCACGGCATGCCCGGCGTCCACGTTGGATAACCACCGCAGCCACAGCTGCACTCTTTCCTGGCCGTGCCTCACCCGGCGAAGCAACCGCCGCATGGCACGCCCCTCACGCGAACTGGAGACTTCAACGTGAACACGCGCCGCACCATCCTGTCCCTTGGGCTTGGGCTAGCCGCAGCTTTAATCGCCTCGCCTTCAGCTGCCGTGACGGCCGCTGCTCCCACTCAACCGGCGCAGTGCGGGCGCTTCTCGATCGCCGTCATTCCTGACACTCAGAACTACCTCGACTACCGGCATCAGACCTGGTCCGGGTTCAAGTTCGACGCGGCCGACATGTTCTACGGTCAGATGCAATGGATTGCCGAGAACGCGCGCAGCGCGGGTGGCGATATCGTGTTCGCCACGCACGTCGGTGACGTGTGGCAGCACTATTCCGCCTGGATGGATCCAGCCCACGCGCAGCGCGGATTTGCCTGGATGCCCAACGGCGGCTCGCCAGTCGCACGCTCGCCCAAGCCCTTCGTGAAAGCTTTCGAAATCCCCGTGGCTGAGTTCGGATTCCAACTCCTTGCCGGCAGGCTCCCCTTCTCGGTGGTGCCCGGCAACCACGACTACGATGCTTTGTGGACCGATCCCGCCCATCCTCCTCGGCCGGAAGAGAATGTCGCTGGGGTGCGCCACGTCGGGGGTTTGATCGGCTTCCTCTCGGTCTTCTCCGATCAGTCAGAGCTGTTCCGTAACCAGCCGTGGTATGTCTCTTCCCACGATGGAGGTGCCGACAGTGCTCAGGTCTTCAAGGCCGGCGAATGCGAGTTCCTTCACATCGGCCTGCAGTACCATGCGCCCGATGCCTCGCTTGCATGGGCGCACGAAGTGATCGCCCGTTATCCTGGCCTGCCGACGATCGTGACGACGCACGACTATCTGCACCGCGACGCCAAGCGCAACCGTCGTTCCAACCCCAACAACGCCGTGCTCGATCCGATCGACAACGATCCGGAGATGATCTGGGACGAATTCATCAGTCATCACGATCAGATCTTCATGGTGCTGAGTGGCCATGTCGGCGGGCAAGCCTACAGCGTCGATCTCAATCGCAACGGGCAGCCGGTCCACCAGGTGATGGCGGATTACCAGGGTCGCGCGCAGACGGCGCTGGATGCCGGTGCTCCTCCGACCAGCCTGGGCGATGGCTGGCTCCGTCTCATGACGTTCGATCTGGACGGTGACCGCCCGTCGGCGAGCGTGCGCACCTACTCGACCCACTATGGCAAGTTTGCCTCGGACGTCCCCGAATACTCAGCCTGGTACAAGGAGCGTGAAGGCCAGGCGGGGTTGTCTGACGCGCAGTTCCTCAGCCGTGACGAGTTCACGATCGATCTGACCGGCTTCCACGCGCGGTTCGGCCGTGGTCGGTAAACGATAGACCCCATGCGTCCTTGGCGGCAAGAGAAGTTCCGCCTTGCTCCACACCCCGAGCTCGGGGTCGCTAGGCTGAAGCTTCTTCGCCCCAAGAGCCGATCTGCTCTCGCGATCGTTCGCCGCCCCACGCGGAGGTTTGAGGTCGCAGCCCCAGCCGCAGAGCGACGTCAGGGCTCGCCCCAGTTGCTGAGGCCATTCTCCTCCCGCAGCCGGCGGATCTCGGCCTTGCGATCGAGCATTTCACGGCGAAAGCTATCCATTTCACTCCGAACAGCAGCAAGCGCCTCGGGATACCGAGACTTCGACGTGGTCCGGTTGTCGTGCGCCGCGTCCCATTTCAGTGCTGCCTCCATTTGCCTCGAGAGCTCATCGACATCGCCGAAGGCATATCGGTTGACCGGCTGACCGACCGTTTCAGACAAGGCCGCAAACAGTAGTCTCTCGTTGGAATGAGGTGGTGGCTCCGTCGCGCGTAAATGGAACCGATACCGCAGCTGCCCGATGTAAAACCACTTCACAGCTTCCACTTCGCGCCCTTCGACCTGCAAGAGCTTGGCAGCGAGTTGGTACAGCTCAGCGGGATGCAACGTTTCGGCCTTGGCAATCGTGTCGTCGAGCATTTCGCTTGCTCCGTTCTCAGCAGCTGAAGCGATCGCGGGCCGCGTCGCCGCCGCTGCGCAAAGGGCGATCAAGAGGGCAACGGGGAGAAGACGGGGGCCAACTATTTTCATGATCGGTATGGCTTCCTTCCACAGCGGCAACAACCTCGCGAGAACTGCAGTGGCGCCGGTGGACGAAAGGCGGCGGCAGGGCATCGCTTGATTTATCGTCCAGTCTGCAGAAGCAGCCGCTACCGAGCAACGAACCCCTGACGATACGGAGAACCGCGAAATGGCGAGTAAGGCGAACCGTGTAGCTGAGGGCGGCGCGAAAGCTGCGAAGAAGCCGGTTTACTTACGTCTGGCGTTAGCCGCTTTGATGGCGGTGGGCGGCTGTGCCGATCGCCAAGGCTCAGTTGATGCGGCCGCGCGGCTGGCGGAAGCCACTTATCCCGGTCGGCTCGAAGTCATCGGCACCCAGCTGCAAAAAGACCACTATGACATCATCTTCGCCATCAAGCAGGATCCGTTCACCCGGGTCCGTCTGCAAATGGACCGCGACCCATCAACCTGCCGCGCAGGCACGGATTGCCAGAAGCGCCTGCGGCGGGCTGTGGTCGAAGGCCGGGCGCGCGGTGAACAACTGAAAGCGATGAATCAGGCCTTTCGGGATTGCGAAGTTCCCCTGCTGGCCACCTACCCGGTCAACGGAGGAATCGCTTACGCGATCGAACTCGACCTCGGCGTGGCTGATCAACAACCTGCGCTCGACCGGCTCGCCAATTGCACTGACGCGTTCGCCGACGTCTACGGCGAACCCATTCGGCATAACTTCCTCATATTCAGGCCGCGCGACGGCGCTTCGGCCAAAACGCACGAATTGGTCACACCCGACACCAAACTCAACCGCGACCGCCAGCAAGAGCCTAGCTATTGGATATCGGTGGATCCCGCTCAAGACGAGATCTCACAGGGGAACTTGCGGATCGATGGTGAGCTTTTCAGGGCGGGCCCGGTGCATGACCAACTGGTCGAAGCAGCGACGGCTCTCTTGCGGAAGGAGCACCCGAAGGGCGTAATGCGTTGGCCCAACACGTTCTGGAAGACACAGTTGGATCCCAGCCGTGTCGATGTCGTCCGCACTTATCTGATGGCGTGCAGCGAAGACCGCGAAGGGCTGTGCAATCAGGACTTGGCGTTCCGGATCACCTACGATCTGGCGCAGCGCCGCCTCACCGAGCTTACCTTGCTCGACGCGCCACAGGGAGCGAGCGGGCTCCCGGATCTTCCAGGACGGCGTCCCACATCCCACGAACCTGACGAAAGGCGCGCTGATGCCCTTTAAACTCAACGGCCGTTCGCCCGTTTTTGCAAGCGGTGGCATTCTCGCCCTGGCCGCGCTCTGCGCTCTCGGATTGGGCTCACCGGCGACGGCCGAGACATCCATTCACGATGAAGCTGCATCTGCGCCGGGTGTGTACCGTGTCGGGAAGACAGGCATTCATTGCTATCAAGAGCCCTGCCCTTGGCGAGGCATCATTCCAGTGGATGCGGAGGGCAAACCGGCCCGCTGGCCGATCTGGAGCGGCAATGAACCTCCTGCACTGCAAGGCGAGGAAGCCGGTAGGCAGCAGATTGCTGCGGCTTGGGCGAACGACGAATGCCTGACGGTCGAAGGGCGGTTCGCTGACGCTACGCTTCAGATTCGCCGGATTGTCGGGCCATGTTGAGGATCGCCATCTTGGCAGGCGCGGCGATCGGCCTGGGAACCGTCCAGGCAGTTGCCATGGCTGCAGAACCCCAAGCCGATCTGGCCGAGGTGTACCAGAGCTCCCGCGTCGCCAACTTCGTCGAAGGGGGGCGCGGCGATGCGGCGCATCCGGCAGCCAGGCTACGGTTCTGGAGTGGGCCGAAAGGCCAAGTGATCGAATACGACGCGGGCGACCACGCAGAGACCATCATGCTTCGGCCCGCCGGCCTCCCAGGCGGCCGGGACGGCCTGCAGGTGACCACGCCTGACGGGTCGACCTGGGTGGTTACCCTTTCCGCGGGGGCCTTGTTGCTGGACGACAAGTCACCGGCAGGCGTCCGAACCTTCGTCTGGGAATACCAGGGACCGGTCAATGGACGGGGCACCGCATGCGGTCCGTGCGTGCCGGAAGACAAAGCGCTGCAATTCGTGCGCGACGCCTTTGTAAACGCGCAGCGTTAGGGCCTCACTGCCTTACTCCGGATGAACTCCGAAGGCGGGATCGGCGAAAACGGCATAGCGGACACCAACCTTGGCATCACCGAGTGGAACGCGCATCTGGGAAGGCATGGCTGATGCGACGCCGAAATCGCCGCTTTCGTTTTCGATTTTTCGCGCGGTGTGGATCGCCAACATGGCGTCGAGCTTTGGCGGGCTGATCCAATCGGTCGGTGCGTCGTGGCTGATGACGTCGCTGACGCCCTCGTCTCAGATGGTAGCCTTGGTTCAGGCGTCCACTGCGCTCCCGATCCTGCTCTTATCCCTCTGGTCCGGGGCTGTTGCCGACAATCTCGACCGCAGGCGGGTGATGCTCGCGGCCCAAGGTTTCATGCTGTTGGTGTCCGTGACGCTGGCCATCTTCGCTTTCGCGGGATGGATTACGCCGTGGCTGCTGCTCGGTTTTACGTTCCTGATCGGCTGCGGCGCGGCACTGAATGGTCCTGCGTGGCAGGCCTCGGTGGGCGACATGGTGCCACGCGCGACATTGCCGGGCGCAGTCGCGCTCAATTCGATGGGGTTCAACATCGCGCGTAGCCTGGGTCCTGCGATCGGCGGGGCGATCGTCGCAGCGGCAGGCGCAGCGGCGGCCTTCGTGGTCAACGCCGCGAGCTATATCGGGCTCATCGCGGTTCTCCTGCGGTGGGAACCGCCGCGGAACGAACGCACGCTGCCGCGCGAGCCGCTCGGTCACGCAATGGCAGCCGGCGTGCGCTACGTCACGATGTCGCCGACCATCCGCGTCGTGCTGATCCGGGCGCTCCTTTTCGGAATCGGCGCCAGCGCGATCCCCGCCATGATGCCACTGGTCGCGCGCGACGTGATCGTCGGGGACTCGCTCACTTATGGCCTGCTGCTGGGCGCCTTCGGGATCGGCGCGGTCGGCGGCGGGCTGATGGTGCGCCGGCTGCGCGACCGGATGAGCGTGGAATCGATCGTGCGAACCGCCACCGCGGCAATGGTGATCGGCAGCGCGGTGACAGGGTTGAGCGGAACGATGCTGCTGACGGTCCCGGCGCTCGCGCTTGGCGGAGCCGGTTGGGTGCTGGCACTGTCGACCTTCAACGTCACCGTGCAACTGTCGACGCCGCGGTGGGTCGTGGCACGGGCTTTGTCGCTCTATCAGATGGCTGCATTCGGCGGAATGGCGGGCGGTTCCGCCTTGTTCGGGACCATTGCCGATGTCCAAGGTGTGCAGATTACCCTGCTCGTGGCGGCTGGCCTCCTGGCGCTGACGATCCTGATCGGCATGGTTATTCCTCTTCCCGCCGCGCGCGACCTCAACTTGGCGCTACGAGAATGGACCGAGCCGGAGACGGCCGTATCGGTCGATGATCGCAGCGGCCCGATCGTGGTGACCATCGAATACCGCATCGCGCCCGAAGACATCACGCGCTTCCTCAACGTGATGCACGAACGCCGACGGATCCGCAGGCGCGACGGCGCAAGGCATTGGACGTTGCTGCGCGATCTGGGCGAACGCGAGCTATGGATCGAACGCTACCACGTCGCCACCTGGCTCGATTACGTGCGCCACAATCAGCGGCGGACGCACGAAGACGCACAGAACACCCGTGACATCCTTGCCCTACACCAGGGACCTGCGCCGCCCACCGTCCACCGCATGATCGAGCGCCAAACCACGCGGCTACCCGACATGCGCGAGGTCACGCCTCGCGAACTCGCCGATCCGATGACGGATCCGGCGCGGCAAAGCTGATCGGCCACAAGCTCTTCCGCAGCTAATCCAGCGAGGCTTTGCGGCTTTCGGGTGTCAGCAGCACATAGAGCGCCGGAACGACGAACAGCGAGAGGATCGTCGCCGAGATCAGCCCGAAAATGATGACCAGGGTCA
This sequence comes from Altererythrobacter sp., assembly GCA_029265155.1. Taxonomy (GTDB): domain Bacteria; phylum Pseudomonadota; class Alphaproteobacteria; order Sphingomonadales; family Sphingomonadaceae; genus Croceibacterium_A. Next base: position 16,721 of record JAJUJV010000012.1, read on the forward strand.
GCGGCCGGTACATCGCATTGCCGATGGCGAGCGGGATCAGTCCGACGATGGTCGTGACCGACGTTGTCAGGATCGGGCGCAACCGGCGGGCCGATCCGGAGGCTGCAGCCTCGGGAATGCTGGAGCCATCCGCCAGGCGCTGGTTCATCGTGTCGACCATCAGGATGCCCGTTGTCACCACGATACCAACCAGCGAGATGACGCCGATCATCGCAAAGAAAGAGAAGGCGATCCCGAACACGAAGAAGCCGATGAAGGTGCCGATCAGCGCCAGCGGCATGGTCGTGATGATGATCAGTGACTGCCGGAAGCTGTCGAACACGATGACCAGCACTCCGAACACCAGGATGATCGCGACGACGAGAGCGATGCCGGCCGATCCGAACGCCTCGCCCGCATCTTCGGATTCGCCGCCGATCCTGAACGTGTATCCGGCGGGCCAGCTGTCCTGCAGCCGTTCCAGTTCCGGCGTCAGTTCCTCCATGATCTCGGCAACGGTCCGGCCCTGGTTGTTGGCAAGCACCGTCAGCGCGCGATCACCGTTGTAGTGGGCGATCGCGACTGCCCCTTCCCCCTGGAGCGGCTCCACCAATTGCAGCAGCGATACGCTTTCCCCTTGCGGGGTGTAGGCCCGCACGAGAGCGATCTCCTCGAGCGTTCGCGGGCCGCGCGCCTCGCCCGGGCGGCTGGGCCATTCGGTGCCGATACGAATGTCGATGTCGTCTGTTGCCGCTCCGGTGGCGAAGGTGCCCAAGACATCGTTGCTGATCGCGGTCCTGATCTGCGCGGCGAGTTCGCCGTGGGGTATGCCGAAGAAGTCGGCCGCTTCGCGATCCGGCTGCAGCGCGATCTGCGGGTTCAGGGCGCCCAGGTTATCGCGGATGTCGACGACCCCGGGCGTGCCGGCCAGCAGCGCCTGCACCTCGAGCGACAAGCTTTGCAGCACATCCATGTCGCTGCCGGAAAGCTGGATCTGGATCGGATCGCCCGAGCTCGGCCCACCTATTTCCCCGACCACGAGCAATTCGGCCCCGGCCACGTTGGCGGAGAGATAGCGTCCAAGTTCCGCGCGAAGTTCGTCAGCCAGTTCGTAGGAGGTAGCCGACCGGTCCGCACGGTCGACGAACACGGCGGAGAAGCCGATGAAATTGTCTGCTTCCGATGGTTGCAGACCAGCGGCTGTCGAGGTGGCGGCGAACGGGCTTTTGCGCCCGACCAGTTTGATCACGCTTTCGAAGTAAGGCTTCTCGCGCAGGATTTCGCCGACATCGTCGGCGATGCGCTGCGATTGCTCCAGCGGTACGGTGGGAGGCAGCTCTATGTTAACCCCCAGCCGCTCCCCGTCGATGGAGGGGAAGAATACGAACTGCGTCATCGAAAAGGCCAGCAAGGAAAGCACGAAGGCGGCCACCGCGCCCCCGACCCACGTCCAGGCTTGACGACGGCTCGCCAGCACATGGCGCAGGGTCCAGTTCTCTAGCCAGTTCGAAGCGCGCTGTGCGGTGCGGTCGGCCCGGCTCTGCTCCAGTTCCCCTTCGGGCAGTTTCACGTTGCCGAGCAGGTAGCGTGACAGCGGCAGGGCGATCAGCATGGCGACGATGAACGCCAGTACGAGGCAGGTGATCGTCGTTACCGGAAGCACGCGGATGAATTCCCCGGCCGTACCGCTGATCGCCATCAGAGGCGCCAGCGCGAGAATGGTCGTGAGCTGCCCGGCAAAGGCCGGCATGGCATAGCGCCGGATCGTGCTGAGTACGGCTTGGCCGAAAGTGCGCCGCTCCGTGAAGATGGATTCGTGCAGCCCCTCCAGCATGATGATGAAGACGTCGATCATCAGCCCGAGGGCAATCACCATACCGATGATCACAAGTTCGTTCAGCGAGTACCCGAGCAGCATGATCACCAGGAGCACGCCGGCAAACGTGATCGGGATCGCCAGCCCGGCGACGAGCCCCTCGCGCCACGAGATGGCCAGGAACAGCACGATGAAAACGATGATCATCGCCTGGATGCCGCTTCCCAGCACCTCGGTGAGCGAACTCCAGATCTGCTCCGCTTCGTCCTGGATCACGACGTATTCCACCGCCGCGGGCCATTCTCCCGAAGCGTGCATGGCCTCGAGAGCGCCGCGAACGTCCTCGGATAGCTGGACCGTGTCGGCACCCGGCGTCTTGCGGACCGACAACTCGACCGAAGAACCGAAAGGGCTGCCTTCGCTGCTGATGAATGCGCGCGTCACCTCCGGCTCCAGCACCCGCTCGATAGACGCAACTTCGTCGAGGCGGATCGGCCGGCCGCCGAGGGCTGCTTCGATCCTGCTCACCGGCAACGCGCGTAAGTCATCTATGCTGCGGAACTGGCCTTCGAGCCGCACCGTCGCGCCGAGTTGATCGGTCTGTATCTCGCCGAAGGGCTGTTCGACATTGGCTTGCTGGATCGCATTGCGAACGGCCGTAGGTGATAGGCCCAGGGCCAGCATCCGCTCCGGCCGCAACAGGATCTGGATGATCTCTTCCCGCGCGCCGCCGAGATCGACCTCGTTGACACCGGGCACGCGCTCCAGTTGATCGCGGATCGATCGCGCAAGGCCGCTCAGGGTCGCGGCATCCGCTTCCCCGTAGATCGCGAGGGTGAAGATGGGGCGGTCGTCGACCGAAAGCTGGTCGATCGCCGGACGTTCGGCTTCTACCGGAAGCTCGGCCTCGGCGTCGCTGACACTGGCCCGAAGGCGCGCCATCGCATCGACGGAATTCACCCCGGCCTGGAACTCGACTGAGATGATCGAGAAGGAATCGAATGACGCGCTGTTGACCGTCCGCACGCCCTGCAGACTGGTCAGTTCGTCCTCGAGGACGTTGGTGATCTGCTCCTCGATCGTTAGCGGATCGGCGCCGGGCCAGGCCGTGGTGACCGTCGCCTGCGGGATGTCGAGATCGGGCAGCGCTTCCTTGACCAGCTGGTTGTAGGCGAACAGCCCGCCCACCACGAAGACGATCGACAGGAGAATCCCGAACGTCGTCTTCAGAAAGAAGAACTTCGCCAAAGGTGAAGCTCGAAGAACCTCGGGCGATTTCCCCTGGGGCGCGTCGGCGGCTGCGGCGCTACTCATCGCCGCTCGCGCGCCGTGCCGGCTGGCCGCCGAGAACCCTCACCCGCGCGCCGTCGGTGAGCCTCTGCCGTCCTTCGGTAACGACACGTTCGCCGGCGCGCAGCCCGGACAGCACCACCTGCCGGTTGCCGGATTGCTGACCAAGGACGACTTGCCGTTCGCGCGCGATGCCGTCTCCCCCGACGACGAATACGAAGCCGTCGCCTTCGCTGAAGCGCAGCGCATCGAGCGGGACAACGACTGCGTTCGTTTGATTCGGGCCTGCGATCCAGGTCGGCACAAACTCCCCATCCTGCAGCCGCGCCTGGCCGGAGGTCGTGCGAATGACCGCCTCAAAGGTCCGCGTTTCCGGATCGAGCGACGGGCTTATCGCGTGGATCCGCCCTCTCACCTCGTATTCGCCGATCGGCAGAGGCGGTCCCCCCTGCCCTCCGACCGTCTCGCTGCGGGTGTTTTCGGCCCGCGGGGCCGCCTGCCCCGCACCGATCACGACTTCGGAACCGACCCGGATCTGCCGATGATAGTAGGATGGTAGGTCGACGTTGATCTCGAATGCCGCCGGATCGATCACCAAGGCGGGAATGGTCCGCAGCGCCCCCTGTTCGGTTCCGGTCTGGACGATCTGCGGACTGAAGTACTGCCCCTGCTCGATGTTCAGTCGCCCGATCACGCCGTTGATCGGCGAAACGATCCGAGACTCCGATACCAGCACTTGCGCCTGCCCGACTTGCGAGCGTGACGCTTCGACTTGAGCCCGGAGCGCTCCGATCTGTGCGTTCGCCCGCTTCAAGCCCGCTTCCGCCTGCTCCAGCTGCACGCGCGCCTGGTCCATCTCCTGCTGCGAGGCGGAGTTCTGCTCGATCAGAATGCGGTATCGCTCGAAAGTCACCCGCGCGAGCTCGAGATTGGCGCGCGCCTCGTCCTGTGCCGCGCGTGCGGCGGTCAGTTCCGCCTGGGCACTGGCCACCCCAGCCTCGGCATTGGCGACGTCTGCCCGCACCCGATCCGGCTGCTGGTAGGCTATGACCTGGCCCTGCCGAACCGGGCTGCCGACCCTGAGGTTCGGGTTCACGTAAGCGACACGTCCAGCGCTCGCGAAAGTCAGAAACTCGCGGCGATAGGCGCGCGCTGTCCCTTGGGCGTAAATCCAGGCTTGAACGTCGGACACCGCGGCGGGCACTACCCGCACGCTGACGGTGGCTGGCTGCGCGGCCTCCTCCTCCTCACCCGAGCCGCAGGCGGCAAGCGCGAGGCTGGCGAAGAATGTCAGTGCCGGTCGGAACTGCCGCATTATGCTAACCCCCTCCAGATATCGGCATGTCCTCGAAGCCGCCGCCAAGCGCGAGGTGGAGATTGATGCGGTTGTCGAGCCGTGCTCGCCGGGCGGCAATGTAGGCGCTTCGGGAATCGAGCGCGCGCTGTTGGCTTTCGAGGACGGTAAGGAGCGGATCGATACCTTCGCGGTACCGGTTGAAGGCGATCTGCACGGCCCCTTCCGCCGCGCTTGCTGCTGAATCCAGTGCGAGCTCGCGCTGCGCAAGGTACCCCTCGACGGCGAGCGCCGTCTCGACCTCGAGCAAGGCGTTCAGCACGGTTTCGGCATAGACTTCGACCGCCTCCTCGCGCTGCCCTTCGAGCGCTTGCACTTGGGCGCGAAGCCGTCCGCCTTGGAAGATCGGCTGCAACAGCGCACCGGCAATGCTCCAGATGAAAGAGCCACCGTCGAGCAGGTCGCCAAGGTCCGAGCTCGCCAGTCCAGCCGAGCCGGTCAGCGACAGGTTCGGGAGGAACGAGCGTTGCCCGGCGGTCAGCCTAAAACCCGCGGCCTGCAACGACCGCTCCGCCGCGGCGATGTCGGGCCTGCGCAAGAGTATTTCCGAGGGAATACCGGTCGGAGGCGGCGGAGGAACCTCGGGCAGCGTCTCGGCGGTAGCGATCGAGCCGGCCGGATAATCGCGCAGGAGGACTTCGAACTGCCGCGTCAACGTGGCCAGCGCCTCCCGTCGTTGCTCGAGCAGCGAACGAGCCTGATCGAGGTTGGCATTCGCCAGCAAGCGGTCGCTCGGCGTAGCGATGCCGACGTTGGCCCGGTTGTTGATCTGGCGAGCCGCTTCGCCGACCGTTTCGACGGTGCGCTCCGCCAGCTCCACCTGCGCCCGGGCTTCGACCACCGTGAAGTACATGCGCACGGCCTGCGCGGCGATGGATTGTCGCACGGCTCGCAGATTCTCAGTGCTCGCCAGGAAATCCGCTCGCGCCGCCGCGGTCTGCGCCGAGATGCGGCCCCAGAGGTCGAGTTCCCAGTTCACATCGACCGTGGCGGCGTAGTTCGTGATCGTGAAGGCATCGGGCGCTTCGGCTCCGTCCGGAAGGCCGGGCAGTTGCCCGAGCCCTCCCAATCCGGAGGCGGGTTGCCGCTGGCGTCTCGCGGTCAGCCCGCCCGACACCTGCGGAAGAAGACCGGCACCGGCAATCCGCGCCTGCGCCTGGGCGATCCTGACGCGCGCCACGGCCTGCGCGACCGACGTATTCTCGAGCACAGCCTCATTGACGAGCTGGTCCAGCCGCGGATCGCCGAACCGTGTCCACCACTGCTCGGCAATCGGTCCGGTCCCGGCAGGAGCCGCCAGAAATCGCGGCGGCAGATCCTCGGCCGTGACCGGGAGCTTGTGCTCGGTAGTCGTACAGGCGCTAAGCGCGAGAACAATGCCGGCAGCGGCAAGCCTCAAGGCACCGGCGCTGCGACAGCGCGCTAAAGGTGCCGGCGATTGCCGCTGGCTCGGCAGGCGTAACGCTCCAGCATGACGGTCAGGCAAACCGGGAAGCTGACCGGATCCCTCGGGAATCTGATTTTCCTCCAAACCAGGACCGCGGCAGTCAACCACTCCCGCTCGGCACGGGAGACGCGCGACAGCCAAGCCCCTTTCTCCTGCTGAACCATGCCCACAACGGCAGCCCCGGCGCAAAGTTTCCAGGTTTTCAGTTGCCGGTACGTCGCCCGACCAGCCGTGCGTCAAATGCCGGGCGAGCCCCCGCGGTGACGCAGCCGAAGCGCCTCAGTAGCGGAAGCTGACCGTCAGGCGCACGTTGCGGCCGGGTTCCGGCAGGCCGGAGACAAGCTCGTAGTCCGGAATGGCGGTGTAGTCCGCCACGCTGGCGTGAGCGAGGTACTGCTTGTCGAACAGATTGTAGACCGCGGCAAGCAACGTGACGCTGTCATTGCCGAGCGGTTGCCAGCGGGCGAAGAGGTCGACCACCGTGTAGCCGGGCTTGTCGATGAACAGCGTGCCGGGGAGGAAGCCCAGCTCCGCATCTCGGAACAGTACTTCCAGGTCTTCGACCGCTTCGTAACGCGAAAGGCTCGCTTCTAAGCCGAGCGAATTCAGCGGGTCGTAGCTTGCGCTCAAGCTCCAGTTATCGCCCATTGTGTTGCCGAGCGCGATATGTTCGTAGCCTTCGATCCGCCGTCCGTTCAGCCGGGAATCGTAGCTGGTATAGAAAGCCCGCACGCCGAAAGGACCGCTGCGATAGCCTGCCTGGAGCTCGAAACCGTTCGAGCTGAAGTCGCCAACGTTCTCGTAGTAGATCGAATCCTGTGGCGGTGGGCCGCCATAAAGCTGGTCGAGGACCACATCTTCGATCGTCATGTCGAAATAGGCGGCAGAAAGATTAAAGCCGTTGGCGGCATAGTTCACGCCCGCTTCGAAATTGCCCGCTCGTTCCGGCCGCAGACCGGGCTGCAGGATGTCGCGCCCTGGCCTGTGCTCGAGCGTGAAGCCATCGCCGATTTCCTTGCCGCGAAAGGCCTCGCCATAGCCGGCGTTCACGGTGAGGCCCGGCAGCACTTCGAGATCGGCGCCGAAATTGAACGAAAACCCGTCGCTGCTGGTGCCGCCACCATACGTCACGAGGTCGAGATCGTAAGCGTCGTAGCGGACGCCGAAGCTGACCAGCAGCGGCGCGAGCGGACGCCAGTGATCCTGCAGGTAGATCCCGATCAGCTCGCCGCGTTCTTCAAATTGGCCGATGTCGGGATCCCAGGCCCAGTGGGCCCACACCTCCGGATCTTCCAGATACCGGCCGACGACCTGGTCGGTGCGATATTCGACGCCCGCGGTGATCGCGTGGTCGCCGATGTCCGTCAGGATGCGCGCATCGCCGCCCCAGGTTTCAATCGCCGCCCCGTAGAGCCCCCAGCGGTCGAACCGATCGACCTGGAATGTCGCGCGCGTCCAGTAAGCGGTGCCTTCGAACCCGAGTCCGCCGCCACTGTCGAAACCGTAGTTTGCAATCACGGTTTGTCGCTTCGCGTCTGCCTGAAACAGCGGATCGCCGGCGAACACCGGCCAGTTGGGACGCGGTCCGAACTCGCCTTCCTCATCGCGGTGCTCGTAGCTCACCGTGAAACGGTGGCCGGCGCCGACGTCCCCGCCGATTTTGACGAAGCCGAGCTGCTGCGTCGCGGCCGTGCCGAGAACTTCGTTGCCGTCACCGTCCTGGAAGGTATCGCGGTCGGAATAGACGTAGGAACCGACCACGCCGACATCGCCACCGAGCCGACCGTACAGCGTTGCGGACAGCTTGTAGCCGTCGTTGGAGAACCAGCCGGCCTTACCCATCGCGCCTACATCGCGGCCGGGCGCGAGCAGGTCGGTGGCGTCTCGCGTGCGAAAGCGGATCGCCCCGCCGATCGCGCCGAATCCAGCGGTGGCCTCGCCGGCGCCCGCTTGCAGCTCGACCGTCTCGAGCAGCTCCGGCTCGATCGAAACGCGGCCGATATGGTGGAACAGCGTGCCATGCTGCGGCGCGCCGTCGATCGTCACATTGAGCTGGCTGTCCTCCAGCCCGCGCACGTAGATTTTCTGGGCGATCCCGAGCGATCCGCCAACGGTCACCGACGGCGTCTGCCGGAAGATGTCGGCAAGGTCGTTGGCCTGCCGGAACTCGATGTCCTCCTGCCCGACGACGACGTCCGTCAGCCGGCCGACGACCACGATGACGTGGCTGCCCGCGTCAACGGCGGCATTATCGCTCTCGCCGTTCTCTTCGGGGATTGGCGCGCTCTGCGCATGTGCAGCGGGAGCAACCAAAAGGCCGGCGACCAGCGCGGCTAGCGAAACCTTATGCATGCTGCGCGTCATACCGCCCCCCTGCGAACGGAGGCGGCACTAGAACGAGTTGCGAATGCGTGTCAATAACGACGATGTCGCGCCGCGCGCTTCATCGCCCATCCGCCAACGAGTGGTGCGTCACTCGATCCGTTCGGGCACCTCTGCCGCGTCGGCGGCGATCGCCGCGTCCGAGGCCAGCGCTTCCCAGGGGAACACGAACCAGTCCTTCACCACCCGGCGGTCGATCGAATGCGCCCGGTAATCCACCCGCTCGGTCGACGCTTCGTTGTCGAGCAAAGTCGCGAAACGAACCGCGCCCGCTGCGGCCCCTTCATCGGCGAGCTGGCGGCGCAGCAGCCCGATGGTCCGGCCTGAATCGTTGATGTCGTCGACAAACAGCAGCCGCTCCCCCGCTTGCGTCCGCTGCGCCAGCCCCGCCACCGCCGCATGCAGCGTCGCCGGCTCGGCCGACATGTCGCACGACACCATCGCAATGCCGAGCGCATGGCTGAGCTAGACGGCCGGCGCCAACCCGCCCCGAGCGACACCGACGATCACGCCGGGGCGCCATTCTTCCGCATCGGCGGCGACCGCGGCCGCAAGGGCTCGCACGTCGGCAACGAACTGGTCATGGCTGATGAAGATGAAAACCGGCTTCATGCTACCTCGCAGCCGTAACGGCGATCAGAACGTTCGGCTCAAGCGTCTGCGAAGGCCTTCGTGCCCACAACGCCGATGATGATGAGCGCGATGAAGGCGATCTGCACGGCGTTGATCTTCTCGTCGAACAGCATCGTTCCGAAGACCGTCACGCCTACCGCTCCCAGCCCGGTCCACACCGCATAGGCCGTCCCCGCGGGCAAGCCGCGCATCGCCAGCGCGAGGAGCGCCATGTTCACGAAGCTGAGCACGATCGGCACCGCCGACGCCGCCAGGCTTGCCTGCATGGCAGCCCACTTCAGGCTCAGCGCCCAAACGATTTCAGTCACGACAGCGATGCCCAGGATGAGCCACGCCATAGATGTCTCCTATGCGGGCTCGGTGTGAACGCGTCGGCCGGAAACCCGTAAGAGGCCGACATGGGCGACTCGCGACCTTCGGTCTCGAGGCCGGCGCCGAATACGCTGCGCCAGGCGCCTCGTCCACCCCGGAGCGGCTGCAAGCACCGACAGGGTAACGCCAACGATTTTATTGACATTGCAAACGCCTCTCAATAGCGGGCCGCGCTCAGGTCGCGTTCTGGAGGGATTTTCGAAATGACAAGCATGGCAATTCGCGTGGCTCTCGCCTGCGGTACAGCGCTCGCCTGCGCATCCGTACCGGTAAAAGCGAGGGCCGCCGACGAGGCGCCCAGCGGAACCCAGATCGTCGTCACGGCCGCCGGATTCGAGCAGAAGATCGTCGATGCGCCCGCCAGCATCAGCGTCGTGACGGCGGAAGACCTGGCCGAACGGCCCTACCTGACCCTGATCGATGCGGTTCGCGATCTCGAAGGCGTCGATGTCGGCGAAACCTCGGACAAGACCGGCCAGCGCACCATCAGCATTCGCGGCATGGGCTCCGACTACACGCTGGTCCTGATCAACGGGAAGCGCCAGAACAACCACGGGGACATCTATCCCAACAGCTTCGGCGGCAACCAGTTCAACCACATCCCGCCGCTCGACACCGTGGAGCAGATCGAGGTCATCCGCGGCCCCGCCTCGACGCTGTACGGCGCCGACGCGCTCGGCGGCGTGATCAACATCATCACCAAGCCGGTCAGTCCGGTGTGGTCGGGCTCGGCCACGGTCGGGCGCAGCTTTCAGGAAGACAGCCGCTTCGGTGACGACATCACCTTCGATGCCGGTGTCAGCGGGCCCATCGTGGAAGGCCTGCTCGGTCTCTCGCTACGCGGCTCGATCTACGAGCGCATCGCCTCCAACCCCGAATTCGACCCCGTCACCGACCCTGCCGGCGTCGTTCATGTTCGCGCGCTCGGTTTCGGCGGCGGCGGCCGCACGGTCGACAGCACCAACTACAATCTCGGCGGAACGCTCAGCCTCGCACCGACCGACAACCAGACGCTGGAGTTCGATTACGAAATCTCCCGGCAAAAGTACGACAACACGCCGATGGTCGATCCCGACACCGGCATCGTCAGCTATCCCTTGGGTACGCTCGACGGCATCGACAGCATCTGGCGCGACTCTCGCGGCGTCGTGCAGCCGCGCGTCGGCTACAAGGAGAAGCAGCGCTTCAACCGGACGAACTGGGCGCTGACGCACCGCGGCGACTGGGCGTTCGGCAACAGCTTCGTCTCGCTCGCCTATGTCGACACCGAGAACCTGGGCCGCACCCGCCCGTTCTCCGTTGCCGAGCGCCTGCTGCTGCAGGACATCTACGACGGCACCGGCGCTTATGCCGGCCTCGACGAGGATGCACGCCGGCAAATCGCCGCCGACACGTTCCTGCCGCGCCCGGACCGCGACCTGACCAGCAGCCAGTATACGCTCGACGCTCGCCTCGTCGTCCCCTTCACCGGCATGGCTGGCGATCACGAAGTGGTGATCGGCGGCCAGTACATCGACGGCGAATTGTTCGATGCGGTGTTTGGGCTCGAGCAAAGCTCCGAAGGCGTCTCCGCGGTGCAGGAGCAAAAGCAGTGGTCGGTGTTCGCCGAGGACAACTGGGCGCCCACCGACTGGCTCACCGTAACCGGCGGGCTGCGCTATGATGAGCACGACGTGTTCGGCGGACAGGTCAGCCCGCGCCTTTATGCCGTGGTGAATGCCACCGATACTGTAGTTGTGAAGGGCGGCGTCAGCACCGGCTACAAGACCCCCAAGACGACCGACCTTTATGACGGCATCCGCGGTTTCGGCGGGCAAGGAACCAGCCCATTCGTCGGCAACCCAGACCTCGAGCCAGAGACGAGCGTCAACTACGAGGCGGCGGTCTACTGGGATCCGCTCCCCGGCACCGGCATCAACGTGACGGCCTTCTACAACGACTTCCAGGACAAGATCTCGACCGCGACGGTCCAGCCCTGCGCCGTGACGGGCGGCGTGCGGCCTTGCGCGAACCTCGGCGATTACTGGGAAATCCTGGGCCTCGGAGGCACGATCAGCCAGCCGACCAATATCGACAAGGCGGTGATCCAGGGCGTCGAGGTCGCGGGACGCGTACGCTTTCTCGAGGTGTTCAACCTGCGCGCGAACTACACCTTCACCGACAGCGAGCAGAAGAGCGGCGACGACCTCGGCCTTCCGCTTACCAACACGGCCCGCCACATGGCCAACGCCACGCTGGATTGGGCGGCAACCGATCGGCTCAGCCTGCAACTGAACGGCGAGCATCGCTCCAGGCGCTATCGGGGCGTGGACGCCGCCACCGGCGACCAGCTGTTCTACAAAAGCTACACGGTGCTCAACCTCGGCGCGCAGTTCCGCATCAACGAGCACATCGCCATCGCCGGCCGGGTCAACAACCTGCTCAACCGCGACTTCACCAGCTACCAGACGAGCTTTCTGGATAACGGCGACGGCACGTACACCGCCAGCTTTGTCGACGATTACAACAACAAGGACAAAGCCCGCAGCTACTGGGTCAGCCTGAACGCCAGCTTCTGAGCCCTACAAGGCGCGTGAGGTCCATCCACACGTTCGCGGGCTTCGGCGGCAACTGACCCGCTGATCCCGCGAAAGGGGCTGGGGCCCACCACGCGCCAGCCGGCCCGAGCGCCTGCGGCTCTGCCATCCCGCGGCAGCGCGGCTCAGTAGAGTCAGCCGGGCCCGTCAAAGGCTCATTTGCGCCTACCCGCGCCGGGTTGGGTCCAAGCACCCGCTCGAGGAGATCGTAGTGCGGGTGCTCGATGGGCGGGTCTATGAGCACAATCCCTGGATGATCATGCTGGCTGCGATCATGTGCGTTGGCCGAAAGCTTCGTCACGTCCAAGCTGTTCTCAGCCTTCCGGTTCGTCCTTCCTGCCGCGCAGCCGGTTGATCAGGATGCGGCGCACCGCGGGACTGTGGAGACAGACGCCGCCGAGCAGGCCGGCCACGCAGCCGACGATCGTGTCGGCCAGCCGGGCGCTCATCAGCGCGGAGGTCGATACCTGGCCGATCGAGGAAGTCTCGGCCAGCAGTATCGTCAGCGGTGTGATGAAGATCGCGGCGAACGCATAGTGCCGCACGATCGCCGTCTCTATGCAGAAGTTCAGCACGATGATGGCCACCGCGATCGACCAGGGATCGGCGGCGTACGTCACCAGCACCCAGGTCACTCCTAGTCCGATCATGGTGCCGACGATGCGCTCGAATTGCCGGATCCACACCGCCCGCAGGCTGAGCCCCTGGATGACCGCGAGACAGCTGACCGGCGCCCAGTATGGCTTCTCGATCGACAGCAGCTCGGCCGCAGCGAGCGACAGACCGACGAAGACGCCGATGATCAGGGACGCAACCGCTTGGGTGCCGAGATCGCTCGGGCGTGGCGGGAGCGGGCGCGGCTCGCGGAGGCGCAGGATATGCGCGCTATACAAGAAGCCGACCAGCACCGCGCTCATCGTTCCCAGCGCAAAAGCGCCGAGCCTGGTCGGCACGTCTCCGATCTCTCCTGGAGCGTAGGCGCCGATGGCGGTGGCCATCACGAAGAATAGCGAGCCGGGCGGAACGACGCGGTAATAGCGGCACGCGAACGTTGCCACGACCGCTACGATGGCGACGACCGGTACCCGCGCCGCCGGGACGAGCTGGCTGAACTGCCCC
>JAJUJV010000128.1 GCA_029265155.1 Altererythrobacter sp.
AGGAGCAGGACGAGGAAGCCGGCCTGGCGATGGGAGCCGACGATTACATCGCCAAGCCGTTCAGCCAGCGCCTGTTGTTGGCGCGCATCCGGGCCATCCTGCGCCGCGCCGCACCTGAGCGGGAGCCGTCCTCGGGGACCGACGCGCCTCCAACTTCCGATGGACAGATCATCCAGCGCGGGCGCCTGCGGATGGATCCATCACGCCACCGTGTGACTTGGGACGGACGGCCGGTGTCGCTGACGGTCACCGAGTTCCTGATCCTCGAAGCGCTGGCTCAGCGCCCCGGCGTGATCAAGAGCCGCAACCAACTGATGGACGCGGCCTACCCTGATGACGTGTTCGTCGACGACCGAACGGTGGACAGCCACATCAAGCGGCTGCGACGCAAGTTCCGCGCCGCAGACCCTGAGTTCGGAGCCATCGAAACGCTCTATGGCGCCGGATACAGCTTCTCCGATGGCTGAAAACGGACTGCGGGGCCACCTCGACCGGCTGCATTTCCCGCTGTCGGCGTCGCTCACCGCGCGCATTCTAGCCGTCAACCTGATTCCCTTGCTGTTGCTTGCCGGAAGCCTGTTCTTCCTCGATTCCTACCGGCGGCAGCTGTTGGAGGAGCGCTTCAAACTGGCGCGAATCGAAGCGCAGATTACCGCCGAAGCCTTGGCCGGAGCGTCGCGGGAGCGGCAGGAAGCGTTGCTGATCCAGATCGGCAAAGAACAGCGCATGCGGCTGCGGATGTACAACGCAGACGGAACGCTGTCCGCCGACAGCTTTGCACTGGCCGAGCCTTCTTTCCAGTTCGGCGACCCGGTCAGCGCACCGTGGCCGCAGGACTTCTCCCGGGGTCTGGACCAAGTGGTGGACGTCCTCGTCGGCGCCCCGACTCCGCCGAACTATGTTGAACCGACGGACGACATCGCCCAGGCTTGGCCGGAGCTGGTGCGGGCGCGCGAGCAAGGTCTCACGCAAGTCGAGCTGCGCCGCGCCCCCGACCGCACGCCGGTGATCACCGCCGCCGCACCCGTCGGGTTGCGCGGGGCTACGCTGCTAACCACGCGCAACGCCGCCGACATCACGCAAGCGGTGCGCGACGCGCGCACATCGCTGCTGTCGATCATTGCGCTCGCACTGGTCGTGTCGATTGTCCTTTCGCTCTATCTGGCGCGGACCATCATCGATCCGCTCCGCCGACTCGGCGGTGCGGCGGTGCGAGTGCGCCTGGGGCGAGAACGCGAGGTCGAAGTACCGCGCATGCAGCAACGGGGTGACGAGATAGGCGTGCTGGCCCGCGCCGTCTCCGATATGAGCGTTGCTTTGCGGCAGCGGATCGACGCGGTTGAGAGCTTCGCCGCCGACGTCGCCCACGAAATCAAGAACCCGCTCGCCAGCTTACGCAGCGCCATCGAATCGCTGCCGCGGGTGAAGGACGCGGAGCTCAGCGCCCAACTGACGCAAATTGCCGAACACGACGTGCGGCGAATCGACCGCCTGGTAACCGAGATCGCCGAGGCCAGCCGGATCGATGCCGAACTGAGCCGCGCCAAGTTCGAAACGATCGACGTGGGCCGCCTGGTCGAGAACATCGCGCAGGCCCGCGAGGATCGCGGCCTCAACGGCAATGTGCGTATCGACATCGCGCACGAGAGCCGCGCTGCCCGCGTGCAGGGGGTGCCTATGCGGCTGGAGCGGGTATTCGAGAACCTGCTCGATAACGCCGTCTCGTTCTCGCCGCCGGATGGCACCATCGAACTGACAATACGCATGGAAGGCGAGCGGGTTCGCGTCACCGTCTGCGACGAAGGGCCAGGCATTCCGGAAAGCGAACGCGAGAAGGTCTTCGCGCGGTTCCATACCTCGCGCCCCGACACCGAATTCGGCGCCCACAGCGGTCTGGGCCTGGCGATCGCCCGTACCATTGCCGAAGCGCACGACGGGACGCTGAGCGTGATCGACCGCGAGGACCAGAGGACAGGGGCGTGCCTGGTGCTGGAGCTACCCGCGGCGTGACTGCCATTCCCCGCCAGGCAACCGGCGTCGCGATCCGCGGAAGAGGGGTACTGATCGAAGGTCCGCCGGGCACGGGGAAATCAAGCCTGGCGCTGGCGCTGATCGACCGCGGCGCGACGCTGATCGGCGACGATGGAGTGCTGCTGGAGCTGCGCGGTGGCTGCGCGTGGGCACTGCCCCCGCCTCGCATCGCTGGGATGATCGAAATCCGCAACGTCGGCCTCGTTACGCTTCCGGCTGAGGCAGCGCCGGTGGCCCTCGTCGTGCGGCTGGATAGGGGAGCCGAGCGGCTGCCCGAGAGGCCGGAGCGGGTGCAACTCGCCGGCGCCGAGGTGCCGCTGGTCCGGCTCTATCCCGACGCGTCCGTGCTCGCGCTGCGCGCTGAGTGGGCGCTGACCCTGCATGGGACGCGTTGAGCCCGGGACCGGGCCGCCCTCTTCCCTTTTCACGCGCCTGAGGCCACATCCTTCGGATGGTCAACGAGTCATCCAACGGCCGGCAACGCATCCTGCTCGTCACCGGCATGCTGGGTGCGGGCAAGACCACCGCGCTACGCGAACTGGAGGACCTCGGCTGGGAAGCCGTCGACAACTTCCCGATCCGCTTGTTCACGCGCCTCGTCGGCGATGACACGGCTCAACATTCTCTGGCGATCGGCTTCGACTGCAGGACGCGCGGGTTCGTGCCAACCGACATCATCGAACGGGTCAAGAAGCTCGAGTCACGCAAAGACGTCGTGGTCAGCACGCTGTTTCTCGATTGCGCGGGTCAGGAGCTCGAGCGGCGTTTCAACGAGACGCGGCGGCGCCACGTGCTGGCCCACGACCTGCCGGTCGGCATGGGCATCGCGGCCGAGCGCGAACTGCTTGCTCCGCTGCGCCGCTGGGCTGACCTGCTGATCGACACCACCCACTTTTCCGCCAACGACCTCCAGCTGCGCATCCGCGAGCTGTTCGGCGCGACCGCCCCCAAGCCGATGACCGTGACGGTTTCCAGCTTCGGCTTCTCGCGCGGCATGCCACCCGTGGCCGATTTGGTGTTCGACATGCGCTTCCTCGACAATCCGCACTGGGATCCAGACCTTCGCGATCTCACCGGAACCGACGCCGGGGTGGGCGCGCACATCGAGCGGGATCCGGCCTTCGCCTCCGCTTTCGCGCGGATTCGCGACCTGCTGCTCGAGCTGCTGCCGCGCTATGCGGCGCAAGGGAAGACGTACGTCAACGTCGCCTTCGGCTGCACCGGCGGGCGGCATCGCTCGGTGTTCGTGGCCGAGCGAATCGCCGAGGCCTTGCGCCAGGGCGGGTTTTCGCCCACTGTTGTGCACCGCAACCTGGGGTCGCGCGCTGCCGAAATGATAGAAGGGCCGCACGAGCCGTGACCCATCACTCTTTCCGATCGGGCGCGCTGTCGCGTGCTTTGTGCGGGCCCCGCCGCGTGAGCTGTTACCTGAAATGATCGGCATGATCCTGGTTACCCATGGCCGGTTGGCCGAGGAGTTCGTCCACGCCATGGAGCACGTTGTCGGCCAGCAGCCCGATGTCGCCACCGTGTGCATCGGCCCTCACGACGACATGGAGGCGCGCCGCAAGGAGATTGCCCGGGCGATCAAGCAGGTCGATTCTGGCGACGGGGTGGTGATCCTCACCGACCTGTTCGGTGGAACCCCTTCGAACCTGGCAATCTCGCTGCTCGAATCCGGACGGACCGAAGTGATTGCCGGGATCAATCTGCCGATGCTGATCCGCCTGGCGGGCGCCCGCAAGGAGATGTCGATGGCCGCCGCTGCGAAGGCCGCGCGGGACGCTGGGCGCAACTACATCACGATTGCCTCCGAGTTCCTCGGGCAGGAGGCTTGACCATAGAGCTGCAGGGAGATGCCGCGTTGGGAGAGGCGCGCCAGGAAGTCACCATCGTCAACAAACGCGGCCTGCACGCGCGGGCGAGTGCCAAGTTCGTGGCCGCAGTGGCTGAAATGGGCACTTGCGATGTACGGGTCGCCAAGGATGGACACAGCGCCGCTGGCGGCTCGATCCTGGGCCTGATGATGCTCGGCGCGGCAAAGGGCGACACAGTCGAGTTGAGTGTCCACGGCGAAAATGCCGACGCGCGCCTGGCCGAGCTGGTGGCGCTGATCGAAGGCGGGTTCGGCGAAGACTAAGCCGTCGTGCCAGTTTCTTCGACAAGCTTGGGACGAACGGATATCGGGACTTAGCCCACTTCTCCGCTCGTGCTGAGACTACCGAAGCACGGCCGCAACGCCCGCAGGTCCCATGCGCCGCCAGATCACCGGATTCTCCAACCCCACGGTCAAGTACCTGCGCAGCTTGCGCGACAAGAAGCACCGGCGGCGCGAGGGCAAATTCCTTGCCGAGGGACTGCGGTTGCTGACCGATGCACGCGAAAGCGGGCGGCTGCCCGAGCTGCTGGTCATGGCCAGCCAGCGCGAAGGCCATCCACTGCTCGCGGTACTCGAAGCAGAGGTGCAACACGCCGGCGGCGAGATTGTCGAGACCAGCGCCGAGATACTCTCCAAGATCACCGGCAAGGACAACCCACAGGCCGTGGCTGGGGTCTTTGCCGAATTCGACACCTCGCTCGCAACCCTCGACCGTAGCGCGGCGCAGATCTGGCTCGTGGCTCAGGCGATGCGCGATCCCGGCAACCTCGGTACGATGCTACGCACCGGCGATGCGGTCGGCGCCGGCGGCCTAATTCTGCTCGATGACTGCGCCGATCCATTCTCGGTGGAAGCCGTACGGGCCAGCATGGGCGCGATCTTCACGCAGCGGGTGGTCCAGGCACGGTGGGAGGAGTTCCTGCCATGGCTGCGTGGCGGGCCCGGTCAGCTCGTCGCGGCGAGCCTGCGCGATGCCGTGCCCTATCGGGAAGCGCCCTACTCTGCCCCATGCTTCATCCTGGTCGGCAATGAATCGCGCGGCTTGCCCACCGAGTACGAAGCCGAATGCGACCTCCGGGTGACGATGCCGATGCGGGGCCGCGCCGACAGCCTCAACGCCGCAATTGCCGGCGCTGTGCTGGCTTACGAAGTGCTGGCGCGGCTCGACGAATCGTCCTCTCCGCTGCCGACCAGCCGCGCCACCGGCGGCTCGTCCGCGGCGCCATAGCGAGGGGCGCTTTCGACCAGCGGCACTTCGTCAATCTCGCCCTTGGCAATTTCGATGTGCTTTTCGCTTAAACGCCGGCCCGAGGAGAGCACATTGCGCTCGAAGCTGCCGACGAAGTCGTTGTACTTGCGCACCGCCCGGTCGAGCCCGGCGCCCACTCCCTTGAGGTGGTCCGCGGCGATGCGCAGCCGGTCATAGAGCTCGCCGCCCATCCGCCCGATCTCGCGCGCCTCGCGGGCCAGACCGTCCTGGCGCCAGACTTGCGCAACCGTGCGGCAGATGGCGACGAGATTGGTCGGGCTCGCTAGCAGGACCCGCCGCTCGAACGCGTAGTCCCACAGGCTCGGCTCCTGCTCCAGCGCAGCCGCGATGAAATGCTCGCCCGGCACGAACATCAGCACGTAGTCGGGCGCTTCCTCGAACTGGCTCTGATAGCTTTTGGCGCCGAGTGTCTGGATGTGATTGCGCATCGAGGCCGCGTGGCGCTTCAGGCACTCGTCGCGGCTTTCGTCCTCGCTGCATTCGAAAGCTTCCTGGTAGGCGTTCAACGAAACCTTCGCATCGATCACCAGCAGCTTGTTGCCCGGGATACGGACGATCGCGTCCGGCCGCAAACGTCCTTCGTCGGTGTCGACCGACTGCTCGGTGACGAAATCGGTATGCTCGGCGAGCCCGCACTGTTCCAGCACGTTCTTGAGCTGCTGCTCGCCCCAGCGGCCGCGCGCCTTGGGGGCATTGCGCAAGGAGTTGCCGAGTTGCAAGGCGGCGGTCCGGACCGCTTCCTGGCCTTCACGCATCGATTGGATGAGACCGGTTAGCTGCCCGAACGCATCTTGCCGCTTGGTTTCGAGCGCTTCGACCTGGTCCTCGTAGCGCTTGAGCCGCTGGTTGACCGGCTCGAGCAGCGCGGCGACCGCTTCCTTGTTGGTCTTTTCGGCA